>JAQGIN010000189.1 GCA_028291125.1 Caulobacter sp. | reverse complement strand
CGGCCACTTCCAGCAGCAGGGCGTCATAGTCGCCGTCGGCGCAGATCAGCAGCGCCTCGGTCAGGTCGGCGGCGGTGTCGACCACGTGGCCGGCCTGGGCCAAGGCCTTGGCCAGATAGGCGTCGCGAGGCCGGTGGGCGGCGTGCAGCAGGCGCATGCTCAGGCCTCCAGTCCGCGCGGCCAGCAGTCGAGGGCGACGCGCAGGCCCGGCCGGGCGTCGTCCAGCGACAGGGTGAAGTGGTGCAGGCGGGCGATGGCGGTGACGATACTCAGGCCCAGGCCCGAGCCCGGCTCGGTGCGGGTGCGCTGCGAGCGGTAGAAGCGGTTGAGCACCGCCTCGCGTTCGTCGTCGGGCACGCCCGGCCCGTTGTCGACCACCTCGATCCGCGGCCCCTCGTCGCGCATCAGCAAGCGCAGGCGCACCCGACCGCCGCTGGGGGTGAACTTCAGGGCGTTGTCGACCAGATTGCTGACCGCCTCGAACAGCAGGCCCGGATCGGCGAAGATCGGCGGCGCGGCCTGGATCGTGTCGCAGTCCAGGGTGACGCCGCGATCCTCGGCCGACGGCTCGTGCAGCTCGAGCACGTGTTCCAAAACGCTCTGCAGCCGCACCGGTTCGAAACAGGCCTGGCGGTCGCGGCGCTCGATCTCGCCGATGCGTAGCAAGGCGCGAAAGCGGATCAACAGCTCGTCGGTCTCGGCCAGGGCGCGGTCGATCATCTCCCGGTCGGGGCCCTCCAGCCGGGTCTCCTGGCTGACGCGGTAAAGCATGGCCCGCAGCCGGTTCAGCGGGGTGCGCAGGTCGTGGGCGACATTGTCGCCGACGCTCTTGACCTCCCACAGCAGCCGCTCGGTCTCGTCCATCATGGCGTTGGCCAGGCCGGCCAGCATGTCGATCTCGTCGCGGCGGCGCGAGACGGGCAGCCGCACGCCCAGCTCGCCGCGCAGGGCCGCGCGGCTGGCGGCGCGCAGGTGATCGATGCGGCGCAGCGGGGCCAGGCTGAGCGCGGCGGCGGCGGCCAGGCCCAGCAGCAGGATCACCGCCCCGCTCACCGCCAGGGCGTTGACGATGATCTCCCTCAGGCCGCTGAGCACCTTGGCGTCGTGACCGACGAACAGCAGCTCGCCCCATGGCAGGCGTTGGACCACGGCGCGGGCCCCGGGCTGGAAGCCGGTTTCGCGCAGGTCGCGCGGCGCGCCGTCGGGCACGGCGTCCGGCGGCAGGCGGTGGACATTACCCTCGATCCACACCCCGTCGGCCGAGAACAGGCCGTAGTAGGAAATGGCCCGGCCGTCGGCGGCGACCGCCTCGCGCACTCGCCGGGGCAGGCTCTCGGCCCCGGCGCTGGCCAGGGCCCGCGCCTCGCTGACGACGATGGCGTCGAGCTGGTGCGAGATGTAGCCGGCGGTCCGCCAATAGATCAGGCCCAGCAGGGCCATCACCGCCAGGGCGAACACCGCCCCGTTGAACAGGGTCAGGCGGAACGGCGTCGTTCGCCAGAGCTCACGCGGGCGCATGCAGGGCGTATCCCGATCCGCGGATGGTGTGCAGCAGCGGCGGCAGGCCGGGCCGGTCGAGCTTGCGGCGCAACCGGCCCAGATGCACGTCGATGAGGTTGGTGCCGGGATCGAAGTGATAGCCCCAGATGGCCTCGAAGATCATCGTCCGGGTCAGCACTTGGCCGGAATTGCGGACCATGAACTCCAGCAGCTTGTACTCGGTGGGCATCAGCCGGATCTCGACCCCGGCCCGCCGCACCGTGCGGCTCATCAGGTCGATCTCCAGATCGGCGACGGTCAGGGCCGCCTGCCGCGGGATCGCCGCCCGGCGGCGCAGCAGCACCTCCAGCCGGGCCGCCAGCTCCTCGGAGGCGAACGGCTTGGTCATGTAGTCGTCGCCGCCGGCCCGCAGGCCGCGGACCCGCTCGTCGACATCGCTCAGGGCGCTGATCATCAGCACCGGGATGTCGATCCCGGCCTTGCGTATGATGGTGACGATGGCCAGGCCGTCCAGTCGCGGCAGCATGCGATCCAGCAGGATGGCGTCGAAGTCGCCGCTGACCGCGCTGATCAGGCCGTCGCGGCCGTCGGCGATCCACACCACCTCGAAGCCGTGCTGGCTCAGCTCGGCGACGATCTCCTCGCCGGTGGTCGGGTCATCTTCGATCGCCAGAATCTTCGGCATTGGGGTCCTGAGGGGCGACGCCCCGAGGCCAAGCGCGAAAACGCCGCCAGGCCTTAGAATAGGCGCTCGGCTCGGGCGCGATCAAGCGTTCGAGGGCGGGCGGACGGAAGGTCTCACCGGACCTGGGCGGCGCTCCAGCCGCCGCCCAGGGCTTGGATCAAGGCCACGGCGGTGGTCTGGCGGGCGACGCCGGCGGTCAGCAGCGCCCGTCGCGCCGACAACGCCGAGGCCTGGGCCGAGACCACGTCGGTATAGGCCACCTGGCCGGCCCGATACTGGTTGAGCAGCATCTGCTCGGTCTGGTCGGCGGCGCTGGAGGCGGTCTGCAGCAGGGCGTACTGGCGCTCCAGCACCCGCACGGCGGTCAGCTGGTTCTCGACGTCCTGGAAGGCGGTGAGCACGGTCTGGCGATAGTCGGCGACGGCGGCGTCGTAAGCGGCGCGGGTCTGGTCGACCCGGGCCTTGCGGGCCCCGGCGTCGAACAGGGTCTGGGCCGCCGACAGGCCCAGCGACCAGGTGTTGGCCGAGGCCGAGAACAGCTGGCCCAGCCGCGCGGCGCTGCTGCCCGCGTCGCCGGTCAGGGACAGGGTCGGGAAGAAGGCGGCCTGGGCGACGCCGATGTCGGCGTTGGCGGCGGCCACCCGGCGCTCGCTGGAGGCGATGTCGGGGCGGCGCTCCAGCAGCTCGGACGGCACCCCGGCCGGGACCCGCGGCAGCTGGGCCCGCCAGGCCGGGTCGGCGGCGATGCGGAAGTCGCCGGCCGGCTGGCCGACCAGCACGGCGATGGCGTTCTCGTAGGTGGCGCGGGTCTGTTCCAGCCCGGCCAGGGTCGACTGGGTGGTGGCCAGCAGGCTCTGGGCCTGCAGCACGTCGGAATGCGGGGCGATGCCGGCGGCGAAGCGGTTCTGGGTGATGGTCAGGCTGCGCTGATAGCCGTCGACGGTGCTGGCGATCAGGGCGATCTCGGCGTCGGTCTGCCTCAGGCCCAGATAGTTGACCGCCAGTTCGCCCTGGGCCGACAGCTCGGCGGCGGCCAGGTCGGCGGCGCTGGCCTGGGCGCTGGCCGACGCGCCGCTGATGGTCTGGCGGATGCGGCCCCAGACGTCCGGCTCCCAGCTGGCGCCGATGTCGACCGAATAGCGCTGGCCGCGATTGCTGGTCGTCGAACCGCCGGTCCCGGTCCCGCCGCCGGTCTTGGTCGCCGAGCCCGACAGGTCGACGGTCGGGAACAGCGCCGCCCGCTGCTCGCGGACTAGGGCCCGGGCCTGGCGATAGGCGGCCTCGGCCGCGGCCACGGTCTGGTTGGACAGCTTGATCCGCCCCTCCAGGGCGTCGAGTTGCGGGTCGCCCAGCAGGGTCCACCAGTCGCCGCGCGGCAGCTGGTCGGACGGCGTCGCCGGCCGCCAGCCCTCGACGGCCTTGTAGGCGGCCGGAGTGGCGATGCCGGGCCGCTGATAGGCCGGGCCGATCGTGCAGGCCGACAGCAGGGCCAGGACGCAGCCGGCGCCGGCGAGGCGCGAAGGGAGGGTCATCAGGCGGGCTCCGGGGCGACGGGATGGTGGGCCAGGTGGCGCTCGTCGCGCCGCCGGCCGCGCAGGCGGTCCATGTAGACGTAGACGACCGGGGTGGTGATCAGGGTCAGCAGCTGGCTGGCGATCAGCCCGCCGATGATGGTGATCCCCAACGGCCGGCGCAGCTCGGCCCCCTCGCCAAAACCGATGGCCAGCGGCAGGGCTCCGAGGGCGGCGGCCAGGGTGGTCATCAGGATCGGG
>JAQGIN010000187.1 GCA_028291125.1 Caulobacter sp. | reverse complement strand
CCGCGCCCACGAGGGCGGGGTCAAGATCGCGTTCGGCACCGACACCGGCGTCTCGGCTCACGGCGACAACGCCGGCGAGTTCGCCCTGCTGGTCCAGGCCGGCCTGACGCCGCTGGAGGCGATCCGGGCCGCCACCGTCAACGCCGCCGACCATTTCAGCCTCTCGGCCGAGATCGGCTCCCTGGCCCCCGGCAAGGCCGCCGACCTGATCGCCGTGGCCGGCGACCCGCTGAAGGACGTCACCGAGCTGCAGCACGTGCGGTTCGTGATGAAGGGCGGGGTGGCGTACTGAGGGGCTACCGCCCCCGCACCGCCGCCGTCAGCAGCGCCAGCACCGTCGCCTCGTCCTCGAACCGGGCCCGCACCGGCCAGCAGACGACCTTGGCCCGCCAGGCGCGCGGCAGGCGCACCCAGTCCTTCTCGGTGGTGACCAGCCCGGCCCCCAGATCGCGGGCGCGGGCGGCCAGGGCCTTGAGGGTGCGTTCGTCGTAGGCCCCGTGGTCGGGGAATGGCGCGAAATCGACCAGGTCGCAGCCGGCCGCCTGCAGGGCGCGCTCGACCTTCCACGGCTTGCCGACGCCGGCGAAGCCCAGCTGCGGGCCGGGCGGCGGCGGGGCGGCGGGCTCCAGCTGGGCGACCAGCACCGGCTTGCCGTAGAGCGTCGCCAGCAGGTCCGGGTCGACGGCCGGCAGGTCGGCGGGCAGCAGCACCACCACCGCGTCGGCGCGGGCCAGGCCGACGGCCAAAGGCTCGCGCATCGGCCCGGCCGGGAACACCGAGCCGTCGCCGAACGGCCACTCCTGATGGCGGGTCTCGCCGTCGACGACCACCAGCGACAGGATCTTCCTCAGGCTGGGGTTCTGGTGACCGTCGTCCATCACCACCGCCTGGGCCCCGCCGCGGGCGGCGGCGCGGGCTCCGGCCACCCGGTCGCGCGACACCCAGATCGGAAAATCCTGGGCCAGCATCAGCGGCTCGTCGCCGACCTCGGCGGCGGTGTGGCGGTTGGGGTCGACCTGGATCGGCCCCGGCATCTGGCCGCCATAGCCGCGCGACAGGCCGTGGGCGGCGACCCCGGCCTGGGTCAGCAGCAGCAGCAACTCGCGGACGATCGGCGTCTTGCCGGTCCCGCCGACGGTGAGGTTGCCGACGCAGATCACCGGCGCGCCGGGGTCGATCGGATGGGCGCGGGCGATGCGGCGGGCGGTGGCGGCCGTCCAGATCCACGACAGCGGCCGCAACAGGGCGCGGGTCAGCGGGGCCGGAGCCCCGCCGCGGACGTACCACCAGCGCGGCGTCGACAGCTTCATGGGACCAGGTCCACGATGCGGCCGAGGCCGGCCCGGGCCTCGGCGTCGCGGGCGTCGACCAGGGCCTTGGCGCGGGCCGCCTGGCCGGCGCGGGTCTGGGGATCGGCCAGCAGGTCGTCGAGGCAGACGGCCAGGTCGTCGTCCTTGACGCGGGCCAGGCCGTCGACGGCCGCGAGGTCGCGATAGGCGCTCAGCCAGTTGTCGACATAGGGCCCGGCCAGGATCGGGCAGGCCAGGCGGGCCGGCTCCAGCGGATTGTGGCCGCCGATCCCGGGGACCAGGCTGCCGGCCACCAGGGCCAGGTCGGCCAGGCGGTACCAGAGGCCCAGCTCCCCCAGGGTGTCGGCGACCAGCACGTCGGCGGTGTCCTCGGCCTCGTCGCCACGCCGGCAGACCCGCAGGCCGCGGGTCTGGGCGGCGTCGAGGATGGCGGGGCCGCGCGCCGGATGGCGGGGCACGATCACCAGCCAGACCTTGGCGTCCATGCCGATCACGGCGTCGAGGATCAGCTCGTCCTCGCCAGGATGGGTGCTGGCGGCCAGCACCAGCGGCCGCTCGCCCTTCCAGACGCGCATCCGTTCCAGCTCGGCCGGATCGGCCGGCAGCGGGTCGGCTCCGAACTTCAGGTCGGCCTCGCCGGTCACCGTACCGCCCAGGGCGGCGATGCGCTCGGCGGCGCGGGCGTCCTGGGCCAGGATCAGGTCGAAGCCGCCCAGCAGCCGAGCGGCGGCGACTGGCCGGCGACGCCAGCGGGCGAAGCTGCGGTCCGACAGCTTGGCCGAGACCAGGGCCAGGCGGGCCCCGCTCGCCTTGGCCTGCAGCAGCAGGTTGGGCCACAGCTCGCTCTCGACGAACACCGCCAGGTCGGGCCGCCAGTGGTCGAGGAAGCGGCCGGCGGCGCGCGGCGTGTCGACCGGCAGGTACTGGTGGATCACCCCGGCCGGCAGGCGCTGGGCCAGCAGATGGGCCGAGGCGACGGTGCCGGAGGTGACCAGGACGGCGGCGTCCGGGCGCTGGGTCCGCAGGCGCGCGACCAGGGGCAGGATCGACAGGCTCTCGCCGACGCTGGCCCCGTGCAGCCAGACCAGCGGGCCGTCGGGCCGAGCCTGGCTGGCGCGGCCGAGCCGCTCGCCCAGCCGGGCGGCGTCCTCCTTGCCCCGCGCGGCGCGGGCCCGCAGCACGGCCGGAACCAGGGCTTCCAGCGCCCCGGTGACGACCCGGTACAGGTGAAGGTTCAGGGTCACACCACGTCCGAGGGCGCCAGCCGGCAGGCGTGGACGGCGCTGCGCTCGATCTGCAGGGTGACGTGGCCGATATTGAACCGCCGCGCCAGCTCGCCGCAGGTCTCGTGCAGGAAGTGATCGTGGTCGTCGTCGACGGCGCGGACGATGTGGGCGGTCATCGCCGTCTCGGTGGTGCTCATCGCCCAGATGTGCAGGTCGTGGATCTCGCTGACCCCCGGCCGCTGGGCCAGGAAGGCGTTGACGGCGCCGGTGTCGATGCCGCGCGGGGCGGCGTCGAGGGCCAGGTCGAGCGAATCGCGCAGCAGGCCCCAGGTGCCCAGGACGATGATCGCCACGATGCCGAGGCTGACCATCGGGTCGATCCACCGCCAGCCGGTGAAGGCCATGGCCAGGGCGGCGATCACCACCCCGGCCGAGACGGCGGCGTCGGCGGCCATGTGCAGGAAGGCTCCGCGGACATTGAGATCGTCCTTGCCGCCGCGCATGAACATCAGGGCGGTGGCGGTGTTGATGACGATGCCGATCGCCGCCACCACCATCACCAGCCCGGTGTCGACGGCCGGCGGGTCGGCGAAGCGGCGCACCGCCTCCCAGGCGATCGCCCCGACCGCCACCATCAGCAGGGCGGCGTTGGCCAGCGAGGCCAGGATGGTGCCCTTGCGCAGGCCGTAGGTGCGGCGGGCGGTCGGCGCGCGCTTGGCCAGCACCACCGCGCCCCAGGCCAGGACCAGGCCCAGCACGTCGGACAGGTTGTGGCCGGCGTCGGCCAGCAGGGCCAGCGACTGGGTGGCCAGACCGGCGGCGGCCTCGATCAGCACGAAGCCGAGATTGAGCGCGGTGCCCACCGCGAAGGCGCGGCCGAAGTCCTTCGGCGCGTGGCTGTGGCCGTGATGGCCGTGCGCGTGGCCATGGCCGCCCCCATGGTCGTGACCATGGGCGTGATCGTGGTCATGGCCATGATCGTGGGTGTGCGGACCGGGGTGATCGTGCAGCATGGGCCCTACATCCCATCAAGCCGGGGCGGGATCAATCGCCAGCCCCGACCAGGGCCTCGGCGCGGCGCGTGACGGCCGACAAACGGGCGCCCCAAGCCTCGGCGAGGGCGTCGGGGTCGTCCTGGCGGCCGGCGACGGCCGGCCCGTCCCAAACCATGGCGGCGCGGGCGAACGGCAGCGGGATGACGGTGCGGTCCCAGGTGTTCAGCCGCAGGCAGGGCCGCATGGCCACGCCGACGAACAGCACCGGGGCGCCGGTCATCCGGGCCAGGGCCACCGCCCCCTTCTGCATCACCTCGACCGGGCCGCGCGGACCGTCGGGCGTGATGGCCATGGCCCCGCCGCCGCGCACCCAGGCGACCATGTCGCGGAAGGCCTGTTCGCCGCCCTTGTTCTTGGCGGTGTCGGTCTTCTTCAGCGACGAGCCGCGGATCGAGGGCAGGCCCAGCTCGTCGATCACCCGGGCGATGAACTCGCCGTCGCGCGACTGCGAGACCAGCACCCGGATCTCGGGCTTGTCCGGTCCCTGGGGCCAGGTGGCGGGTCCGACCGGGACGCGCGAATGCCACAGGGCGAGGATCGCGCCGCCGCGGGATTTCAGGCTGTCGGCCCAGGTCGCTTCGGCCCGGTCCTGGCCCTCGCGGGTCCAGCGCAGGGTCTTGTAGGTCAGGCTCAGATAGCCGGCCATCAGGTGGGTCAGGACGGTCATGACCCAGGGCGCGCGCAAGGGCCTCAAGAGATGGTCTCCGGCAGGTGGTCCAGGTCCTGGGCCTGGGCCAGGCGGGCGTAGAGGTCGCCCTGGGCGACCAGGCCGGCATGGGTTCCCTGTTCGACCACCCGGCCCTTGTCGATCACATAGATGCGGTCGGCGCCGCGCACGGTCGACAGCCGGTGGGCGATGAGGATGGTGGTGCGGCCGGCCATCAGCCGCTCCAGCGCCGCCTGCACCTGGGCCTCACTCTCGGTGTCCAGGGCGCTGGTGGCCTCGTCGAGCAGCAGGATCGGGGCGTCCTTGAGGAAGGCGCGAGCGATGGCGATGCGCTGGCGCTGGCCGCCCGACAGCCTTGCCCCGGCCTCGCCGACGCCGGTCTCGTAGCCCTTGGGCAGGGCCATGATGAAATCGTGCGCCGCCGCCTGCCGCGCCGCCTCGGCGATCTGCTCGGCCGTCGCGCCCTCGCGGCCATAGGCGATGTTGGCGGCGATAGTGTCGTCGAACAGGAAGGGCTCCTGGGTGACCAGGGCGATGCGTTCGCGCAGAGACGCCAGGCCGACCTCGCGGATGTCGTGGCCGTCCAGCGTCACCCGCCCGCCGGTCACGTCGTAGAAGCGCGGGATCAGATTCAGCGCCGTCGACTTGCCGCCGCCCGAGGGGCCGACCAGGGCCACGGTCTCGCCGCGCCGGGCTTCCAGTGTCACGCCGTCCAGCGCCGGGGCGCCGGTCTCATAGGCGAAGCGGACGTCCTCGAAGCGAATGGTCGAGGGCCCATCGGGCAGGGCGGGGGCGCCGGGGGCATCGGCCACCTCCGGCTCGATGTCGAGGGCTTCGAACAGGCGGCGGGCGCCGGCCGCGCCTTCGCTCATCACCGTCTGCAGATTGGCCAGCTGGCGCAGCGATTGCGACGCGGACGCCAAGGCGACGATGAAGGCGGTGAAGTCGCCGCCGTTCATGCCGCCGCTGCGGGCGCGCCAGCCGACATAGGCGATCACCGCCGCGGTGACCCCCATCATCAGGGCCTCGGTGACGGGCGAGGAGAAGGCGCGGGCGTCGGCGCCCTTGATGATGTGGCGCTGGCGGCGAAGGATCACCGCGCCGACGCGGGCTTCCTCCTGGTCCTCGCGGTTGGCGATCTTGACGATCTTGACCCCGTCGAGGCCTTCCATCATCGCCGTGGCGAGGGCGCCGGTCTCGTCCATCGCGCCTTGCGCGGCTTTGCGCGAACGCTTGGCGAAGCGTTGCCCGACCAGGCTCAGCAGCGGGGCGGCGACCAGCACCATGGCGGTCAGCAGCGGGTCGAGGTACGCCATCAGCCCCAGCATGGCGATCACGGTCAGGCCATGCTGAGTGTAGTTGACCACCCCGGCGGTGGCGGCCTCGCGGATCAGGCCCGCGTCGTAAAGCACCTGGGCGACGAAGCCGCCGGTATGTGAGGCTCGCAGGCGGGCGAGGTCGGCCCTCAGCAACCGTCC
>JAQGIN010000176.1 GCA_028291125.1 Caulobacter sp. | reverse complement strand
CAGGCCGCCGCGCCGGCGGCGGTGGCCGTGCCGCCGATCACCTATCAGCAGCGCACCCTGGCCAACGGCATGACGGTGTTCACCTCGCGCGACGTGACCACGCCCAATGTCACGGTGCAGGTCTGGTACGGGGTGGGTTCGAAGGACGATCCGCAGGGCCGCTCGGGCTTCGCGCACCTGTTCGAGCACATGATGTTCAAGGCCACGCGCGACATGCCCAACGAGACCATGGACCGCCTCACCGAGGACGTCGGCGGCTTCAACAACGCCTCGACCTATGACGACTTCACCAACTATTACGAGGTCATTCCCGCCAACCACCTGCAGCGGCTGCTGTGGGCCGAGTCCCAGCGGCTGGGCGGGCTGGTGATCGACGAGGCGGCGTTCAAGTCCGAACGCGACGTGGTCAAGGAGGAGCTGCGCCAACGGGTGCTGGCCGACCCCTATGGCCGGTTTTTCGCGCTGAACATCCCCAAGGCCTCGTTCGTCAGCCACCCCTACAAACGCCCCGGCATCGGCTCGATCGAGGAGCTGGACGCGGCCACCATCGACGACGTCCGCGCCTTCCACGCCACCTATTACCGGCCCGACAACGCCGCCCTGATCGTGGTCGGCAATTTCGACGAGGCCCAGCTCAACGCCTGGATCGACCAGTATTTCGCGGCCCTGAAGACGCCGGCGACGCCCCGGCCCAAGGTCACCGTCGTCGAGCCGCCGCGGACCGGGCCCAAGACCGTCACCACCTACGGCCCCAACGTGCCGCTGCCGGCGGTGGCGGTCACCTGGCTGGCCCCGGCGGCGGCCGACGCGGACGCCCCCGCCCTGGCGGTGCTCGACGCCATTCTCTCGGCTGGCAAGTCGTCGCGGCTCTATGACAGCCTGGTCTATGACCAGAAGATCGCCCAGACCATCTTCTCGACCACCAGCACCAACGCCCAGCCGGGCCTGTTCTATGTCGGGGCGATCATGGCCGGCGGCAAGACGGTGGAGCAGGGCGAGGCCGCCCTGCGGGCCCAGGTCGCCAAGCTGCGCGACGCCCCGCCCAGCGCCGCCGAGCTGGCCGAGGCCAAGGCCGGCCTGTTCGCCGACGCCGTGCGCGGCCGCGAGACCGTCGACGGCCGCGCCTTCGCCATCGGCTATTCGCTGCTGACCGAGGGCGACGCCGCCCGCGCCAACACCGACCTGGCCGCCCTGCAGGCGGTGACCGCCGCCGACGTCCAGCGGGTGGCGAAAAAGTACCTGGCCGACGACCGCCGCACCGTGGTCCGCTACCTGCCGGATTCGGCCCGGCCGGCCGGCGACAAGGACGCTGTCGAGGCCGCCGAGCCCACGCCGTCGACCCGCTTCACCGGCGAGGTCATCGCCCTGGCCGCCCCCGACCAGCGCCAGGCCCCGCCGCCGGTCGGCGCGCCGGTGTCGCCGACCCTGCCCGTGCCCGCCGAGACGGTGCTGCCCAACGGCCTGCGGGTGATCGTCGCCAAGAGCAGCGATCTGCCGCTGATCACCGCCGACCTCACCGTGCGCGGCGGGGCCAGCTCCGATCCCAAGGGCCTGGCCGGAACCTCCAGCCTGACCGCCGAGCTGCTGACCGAGGGCACCGCCACCCGCGGCGCGACCGAGATCGCCCGCCAGACCGAGGCCCTGGGCGCCAAGCTGGAGGCCAGCTCGGGCTGGGAATCCTCGTCCCTGACCCTCAGCGTCACCGCCGACAAGGCCGCCCCGGCCATGGCGATCATGGCCGACGTCGCCGTCAATCCAACCTTCAAGGCCGATGAGCTGGACCGGGTGCGCACCGAGGCCATCGACGGCCTGTCGGTGGCCTATCAGCGGCCCGGCAGCATCGCCGGCTTCACGGTGCCGACGGTGATCTACGCCGGGTCGGGCTACGGCCACGTGGCCGGCGGCACCCCGGCCTCACTGGCCAAGATCGGCCGGGGCGACCTGACCGCCACCCACGGCGCCTATTGGCGGCCCGACAACGCCATCCTGGTGCTGACCGGCGACCTCACCCCGGACCAGGGCTTCGCCCTGGCGCGGACGGCGTTCGGCGGCTGGGCCAAGCCGGCCGGCCCGCCGCCGCCGCCCGCCAAGGCTCCAACCGGCTATACGCCGCGCAATGTGATCGTCGACCTGCCGGGCACCGGCCAGGCGGCGGTGGTGGTGGCCAAGCCGGCCATCACCCGCGCCGACCCGCGCTACTATGCCGGCCTGGTCGCCAACGGCGTGCTCGGCGGCGGCTATTCGTCCCGCCTCAACCAAGAGATCCGCGTCAAGCGCGGCCTGTCCTACGGGGCCGGCTCCAGCCTGACGCCGCGCGGCGCGGTCGGCGGCTTCTCGGCCTCGGTGCAGACCAAGAACGAATCCGCGCCGGTGGTGGTCGGCCTGGTGCGCGACGAGCTGGCCAAGCTGGGAACGACCTCGGTGTCGGCCGACGAATTGACCGCCCGCAAGTCGGTGCTGATCGGCGATTTCGGCCGCGATCTGGGCACCTCGGAGGGCCTGGCCGACATCCTCGGCAATCTGGCGGTCTACGGCGTCGATCTGAACGAGGTGCGGGCCTATACCGGCAAGGTCGAGGCGGTCAGCGCCGCCGACGTCCAAGGCTTCGCCAAGGCCGTGCTCGACCCGGCCCAGGCCAGCGTCATCGTGGTCGGCGACGCCAAGGCCTTCAGCGCCGGCCTGGCGCCGCTGCTGCCCGGGGCCCGGACCATCGCCGCCGACAAGCTCGATCTCGACAGCCCGACCCTGACCAAGGCCCCGTAAGGCCGGTGACCGAGGTCGACATCGCCATCGTCGGGGCCGGCGCCGCCGGCCTGGGCGCCGCGACGCGGCTGGCGGGCGCGGGCGCGTCCTTCGTCGTGCTCGAGGCCCAAGGCCGGGTCGGCGGCCGCGCCCACACCGTACGGGCCCAGGGCGGCCTGCCGCTGGACCTCGGCTGCGGCTGGCTGCACTCGGCCGACCGCAATCCCCTGGCCGAGCGATTCGCGGCCCAGGGCTTCACCATCGACAAGACGCCGCCGCCCTGGGGGCGGCCGTCGATCGATCTGTCGCCGGCCGACCAGGCGGACTTCGGCGCGGCCTTCGACGCCTTCGAGGCTCGGCTGGAGGCCGCCGCCCAGACCGACCGCGACGCCCCGGCCAGCGACTTCCTCGCGCCCGGCGGCCGCTGGAACCCGCGGCTGAACGCCTTCAGCGCCTATTACAACGGCGCCGAGTTCGACCAGGTCTCGGTGCTCGACTACGCCGCCTATGACGACAACGGGGTCAATTGGCGGGTGGCCGAGGGCTATGGGACCGCGGTCGCCACCCAGGCCGATCCCGCCCGGCTATGGCTCGACTGCCCGGTGTCGGTGGTGCGCCACGACGGGCCGCGGCTGCGCCTGGAAACCGCTCGCGGCGACCTGTCGGCGCGGGCGGCGGTGATCTGCGT
>JAQGIN010000139.1 GCA_028291125.1 Caulobacter sp. | reverse complement strand
GACGACTCGTCGAACGAGCACCTGGCCCTGACCGGTCCCATGCTGCAACAGCTGGCCGGTTCGGACCTGATCGCCCGTGGGTCGGTCACGGTCATCAGCGTCAAGGCCATCCGCGCCTGGGCTGGCGACTGGTGGGTGAAGAAGCGCCAGGACGTCTGGACCTATGTCGAGCGCAAGCTGGCCGATCATCTCGATCACCGCGACCTGCGGGCCCGCATCGGCGAGGACGACTTCCTGATCGCCATGAGCCGCGACCAGGGCCTGGCCGCCCAGGCGACCAGCGTGCGGATCCTCGAGGACGTGCTGACCCACCTGCTGGGCGCCGCCGATCCCGCCGACCTCGGCGTCCGCACCGTGATCGGCGTCGAGAACGGCGGCCTGGTCTGCCGTCCGGTCAACGCCGCCGTGGTGCTGGCCGCCCGCGCCCGCCGCGACTCCGCCCTGTCTCCGGTGCGCCTGGATGTCGACCCGGCCGACGAGTCGCGCCGTACGCCGGTGGCCTTCACCACCGCCGGCGGCGCCGCCCTGCGCGTCGACTTCACCCTCGAACACGTGGTTAGCCTGAAGCGCAATGTCAGCACGGCGATCCGCATCGAGCCGGTGGTCACCCACCTGGCCAGCGGCCGCCACGCCACCGCCCGCGCCATCAGCCGCCTGCCCGACCGCGACATCGCCTTCATCGACGAAGCCACCCTGCGGTTCGGGGCGGTGTTCGCCCGCGCCGCCCAGGGCTTTGGCAAGCCCGACCTGATCCTGCCCGCCTCGTTCCGCACCCTGGCCACCCAGCGCGGCCGCGACCTGCTGACCGGCACGCCGGGCCTGTCCCTGGCCCTGCTGCGCGGCGGGGTGATGATCGAGCTGATGGACATCACTCGCGGCACGCCGTCCGGCCGCCTGCTGGAAGTGGCCGGCCTGCTCAAGGCCCTGACCCGCGGCGTCATCGCCCGCGTGCCGCCCGAGCGCGACGTGCTCAAGGGCCTGCGCGACGCCCGCCTGGCCGGCGTGGCCCTCGACGCCGCCGACCTGACCGGCGACGCCAGCCGCATCGCCAACGACATCATGGTGTTCGGCCGCGAGGCCAAGGGCGTCGCCCCGATGATCGTACTGCAGGGCCTGCCCTCGGAGGGCTATTTCGCCGCCGCCGAGACCGCCGGCCTGACCCACGCCGCCCTTCGCGCCGACCGCCCGATCCCCGCCCAGGCGGTGGCTTAGGGGCTTCGGCGCTACAGTCTGATACCAATCGCCGATTTCCCCGTCTCCCCGGCGAAGGCCGGGGTCTAGGTGAAACCGACGAGCCGCTCCGGATGAATCGGGGTCCCGGCCTTCGCCGGGAAGGCGGACATAGGTTGGGCGGCGTCATCAGAACGCGCCCAGCGAGAAATCTCGCCGCTCCATGTCACATCGCCCCGCGCTGGCTCGTCATCACGGGCAAGCGCATGATGCGCGATGGAGACATGAGATGACCCCGCGACTGACCAGCCCCTTCAAGACCGCCCCTGAAGGCATCAAGGCGATGATGGCGTTGGAGACCGTGCTCGAGGCCGGAGGCCTGGAGCACAGCCTGCGCGAACTGGTGAAGCTGCGCGCCTCGCAGATCAATGGCTGCGCCTACTGCATCCACATGCACGTCAAGGACGCCCTCGCCGCGGGCGAGACCGGGATGCGGCTGCACATGCTGCCCGCCTGGCGGGAATCGCCGCTCTACAGCCCGCGCGAACGCGCCGCCCTGGCCTGGACCGAGTCCCTCACCCTGCTGGCCCAGACCGGCGCGCCGGACGCCGACTACGCGCTGATTCAGGCGGAGTTCACCGAGGCCGAACAGGTCAACCTAACCCTGCTGATCGGGTCGATCAATGTCTGGAACCGGCTGCAGGTCGGCTTCCGCGCCGTCCATCCCGTGGCCTCCGGCGATGTCGCGGCCTGACCCGACCACCGATCTGTTCGAGACGCACCGGCCTCGGCTGGCGCGTCTCGCCTATCGCATGCTGGGCTCGACGGCGGAGGCCGACGACATCGTCCAGGAGGCCTGGCTGCGCTGGCGGCGGGTGGATCCGGCGCAGATCCAGACCCCCGCCGCCTTCCTGACCCGGGTCGTCACCCGCCTGTGCCTCGACACCCTGAAGTCGGCGCGAATGCGGCGCGAGACCTATGTCGGCGCGTGGCTGCCCGAACCGGTGATCGACCCGCCGCGGGACGCGCCCGACGAGGACGATCTGACCCTGACCCTGATGATGGCGCTGGAGCGGCTGTCGCCGTTGGAGCGGGCCGCCTTCCTGCTGCACGACGTGTTCGGCGTCGCCTTCGAGGAGGTCGGCGCGACGCTCGATCGCGACGCCGCCGCCGCCCGCCAGCTCGCCGCCCGGGCCCGCCGCCACGTGCGCGACGCCCGCCCGCGCTATCCGCTGGCCCGCGACGAGGGCGACCGCATCGCCCAGGCCTTCTTCACCGCTAGCCGCAGCGGCGACACCGGCGCGCTGCGGTCGCTGCTGGCCGAGACCGTGGTGCTGCGGGCGGACGGCGGCGGCAAGGTGTCGGCCTGGCTCAATCCGATCGTCGGCATCGAGCGTGTCCTGCGCCTGTTCCAGGGCCTGCATCGCAAGTTCGAGCCGGCCGAGCATATCCGCTATCTGTGGATCGACGGCCTGCCCGGCTACGCCACCCTCGAGCGCGGCGCGGCCCTACAGACCACCGCCCTGTCGATCGAGGCGGGCCAGGTCACCGGCGTGTTCATCACGCGCAACCCGGACAAGCTGCGGCGAGTGGCGGCGGCGCTGGGGATGGCGGGGCCTTAACAGCAGCCGCCTTGCGTCCTTCGAGGCCCGCTACGCGGGCGCCTCGGGATGAGGCGTTCAGTACAGCCTTCCTCATCCTGAGGTGCGAGCCCCCTCCTTGCCTTGAGCCTCAAGGACGCAATGAGCCTGGGCTAGATCGACTGATGTCCCCGGCCGATGGACTGGATGATCTCGCGGGCGTCGTAGGCGTCGGCGTCCTTGGGGCGGGCGCCCTTGCCGAACACCACCTCGATGGTGCGGATGATGGCCGGGCCGCCGCCGAGGTTGAAGCTGGTGCCGACGCCCAGGCCGACCGAGGAGCGACGGCCATAGCTGCTGGAGCCGCCGCCGACCGACAGTCGCGGACCGCTGGCCTGGCCGGTGCTCTCGGTGACGCGGTCCGAGATCCGGAACCAGTCATAGCCGTCGCGCACCGTCAGCTCGGCGGCGCGTAGCAGGGCGTAGTCCGAGATCTGTTCGATCGGCGCGCCGGGACCGCCGCGGAAGCTCACGCGGTAACGCCCGGCCTCCAGGCGATATTCGGAAAAGCCGGTGCTCTGGGGCGTGGTGCGCGGGCCGTAGAGGGTCGGGGCGGTGGCGCAGGCGCTCAGCAGGGCGGCGGAAAAAGCGAGAGCGATCAAGGGTTTCATGGCGGATCTCCGAACGGTTTAACGAGCGGCGGCGGTCTCGCGTTCCGGAACCGCCAGGCCCAGTCGGTCGAGCATGGCGGCCAGGTCGGCGGGGACCGGCGCCGCGACCCGCAGCTCGCCGCCGTCGGGGTGCGGAAAGCTCAAGCTGGCGGCGTGCAACATCAGCCGCGGAACCGGCGCGCCGGCCAGCATCAGCGCCCCGCCATAGCGGGCATCGCCGGCGATCGGCCGGCCGATCGAGGCCATGTGCACCCGCAACTGGTGCATGCGGCCGGTGTCGGGGCTGAGCTCGACCAGGGCGGCGCCCGGGGCCGAGGCCAGGGTGCGGTAGCGGCTGCGGGCGGTCTCGGCGTCGGGATGGTCGGCGGGGCAGACCTTCATATAGGCCTCGCGGCCGATCGACTCGCGACGCAGGGCCGAGTCGATCATGCCGCCGCGCGGCTCGGGCGCGCTGGGGGTGACGATGGCCAGATAGGTCTTGCGGAACCGCTTGCCCATCAGGGCCTTGCCCAGGAAGGCCGCCCCCGGCTTGGTCTTGGCGGTGAGGATGACGCCCGAGGTGTCGCGGTCCAGCCGGTGGATCAGCCGCGGCCGGGCGTGGCCGGGCTTGGCGAAGGCCCACAGCAGCTCGTCCAGGGTGTGGACGGCGATGCGCCCGCCCTGGCTGGACAGGCCGGCCGGCTTGTTGAGCACGATGACGCTGGCGTCCTCATGGATCACCCAGGACCGCGCCGAGGCGATCTCGTCCTGCGTCAGGGCGATGGGCGCGTCGGAGGCCTTGGGTTTCGGCGCGAGGAGCGGACGGCGGGGCGCACGTTGGCCCGCGAAGGAAGGTTTACTCAGCGGAGTGTTTCTCGTGACGCCGGGCCTGCAAGTCTTCAAGCTCGCGCTTGAGGAAAAGCGCATAGATGCCAACCGCGATCCCGATTGGCCCCAGGATATAGATCATGGCCTCAAGCGGCGTCATGGCTTCTCTCCGTGGGGAGCAGCATACCACGCCAATGTGTGCAGCACGAGCGCGAGCGCTATGCCGACATAGCTGGCCATCTTGAACCCTACGCCCTTTATATAAGGCTCGATAAACGACGCACCCATGATCGCATAGGCATAGGTCGTCGCGTTCGTGACGAATAGTTTCAGGCGCACCTGAAGGTTGGCTTCACGCTTCTCCCGATCCACAGGCTTGGTCATGGTTCACCCGCGCAAATCTCCCTAGAACAAATAGGGAACAATTCTTAGGCGAGCGCAAGCGCGGACTCGCCTACCGCCCGCCCCGGCGCAGCTTGGCCCAGGCGTCCAGGCGTTCCTTGACCTTGGCCTCGGCCCCGATCGGCTTGGGCTCATAGAGCGTCGGCCGGGCCATGCCGTCGGGGAAGTAGTTCTGGCCGGAGACCCCGCCCTCGACGTCGTGGTCGTAGGCGTAGCCCTCGCCATAGCCGAGGGTCTTCATCAGCTTGGTCGGGGCGTTGAGGATGTGGGCCGGCGGCGGCAGGCTGCCGGTCTCCTTGGCCGCCCGGCGGGCGGCCTTGAAGGCGGTGTAGACGGCGTTGGACTTCGGGGCGCTGGCCATGTGGACCACGGCCTGGGCCAGGGCCAGCTCGCCCTCGGGGCTGCCGAGGAAGTCGTAGGTGTCCTTGGCGGCGTTGGTCA
>JAQGIN010000111.1 GCA_028291125.1 Caulobacter sp. | reverse complement strand
TCCATGTCGCGCACGCCCTGGAAGTCGTAGACCCCCTGCTTGGGCGAGTGGTAGCCCCAGTCGAAATAGAGGGCGACGGTGTTGTAGCCGCTGGCCTTCATCTTCTGCAGGATGTCGCGCCACAGGTCGGGGCTGGGCAGGCGGAACGGGTGGATCTCGCCGCTCCAGATCACCGTCCGCTCGCCATCGACCATCAGCGAGTGCTTGTCCCAGGTGATGGTGTGGACGGGCTTTTTGACCGCCGGCTTGGCGGCTGGCGCGCTGTCTTCGCGCAGCACGGTGAAATGTCGCACCGTGCCGGAAAGCTCAGGTAATTCTGTCTTCTGCGTCCAACTTCTAAAGTCGTCCCGGCTGTCGCTGAACCAGTAACGCTTGGCCTTGTAGTCGTCAAAATAGATCCGCCAGGCGCCGTCGGGCGCGCGGGTTAGGGCCGGGCCCTCGACCCATCCGCCCCAGCCGGCCCAATCGCCGGCGCCCTTCAGCGTCCACGGTCCTTCGAGGGCCGGGGCGGTGGCCAGCTCGATGAACTTGCTGGTCTCGTTCTTGGCGAAGGCGTTGTAGAGGCCGCCGGCCTTGACCACGAAGGTGTCGATATAGTTGGGACCCAGGCCGCTGAGCGGCCGCGGCGCGCTCCAGGCCGCCAGGGTCGGGCCGGCGGCGGTGATCACATAGGGCTGGAAGAAGCCCTGCTGGCCGGTGATCGAGATCGAGACGATGAGATTAATCGCACCATCGTCGTCGACGAACCATTCCGGAGCCCACGTATTCGTCGCTCCGGCCACCGGCACGATGACGTCGCGCAGGAAGGTCCAGTCGACCAGGTCGCGGCTGCGGGCCAGGCCGATGGTGTTTCCGGTCCAGCCGGTGGTGTAGGCGACGTAGTACCAGCCGTCGGCGGCCTTCATGACGCTGGGATCGCGGATCAGCCCGCTGGGCGGCGTATAGGCCAGGGCCTTCTTCAGGGTGAACCGCGCGCCGTCCGTCGAGTCGTAGACGTTCATGTTCGAGGCGCTGGCGTTGGTGAACGCCGTCATCGTGTAGCGCGCGGTCGGAGCCGGCGTCGCGGCGGCCGCCGCGCCGGCTATCAGGGCGATGGCCAGGGCGAGGGCGCGGGTCTGGATCCTCGGGGTCATGGCCACGTCCTCAGGCGAAATGGAAGACGGGTGTCAGCGGCCATTCTTGCGGGCGGTTATCGTCGTGCACCAGCATCAGATCGGCCATGTAGTCCCACCACCGCCGCATCACCGGCTGGTGGGGCAGGGCGTCGCGGTCGTGGTCGGGGCGCAGCCGCAGCACCGCGAACAGGGCCATGGTCTCCTCGTCGAGAAAGATCGAATAGTCGTAGATCCCGGCCTGGGTCAGGGCCCGCGCGAGATCGGGCCACAGGTCGTCGTGGCGGCGCTTGTACTCGGCGGCGACGCCCGGCTTCAGCTGCATGCGAAAGGCGAGGGGGCGCCCGGTGTCTGGCTGGCTCATTGTCTGTCCTCCCGTCGTTTCTTATGCGCCCGCCGTCGATGCGGCTGGGTCGTTCAGTCGGTAGATCCTGGCGGCGGTCCCGCCGAACAGTTCGCGGCGCTCGGCGTCGCTGAACTCGGCGGTGATGGCGTCATAGGCGCGATAGAAGGCGTCGAAGCTTCCGTGCGGCTTCTCGACCGGGAAATTGCTGGCCAGCATGCAGCGCGACGGGCCGAACAGGTCGATGGCGTACAGCACGAACGGCCGCAGCCGCTCGGTCGTCCAGGCGTGATCGACCATGGCCAGGCCCGAGATCTTGCAGCTGACATTGGGTCGCGCCGCCAGGGCCCACATGCCCTTGCGCCAGGCGTCGAGCCCGGCCGGATCGCGATCGGTGGGCATGCCGGCGTGGTTGACGATGATCGGAACGTCGGGATGGCGCGCCGCCAAGGCGGCGGCGGTCTCCATCTGCGACGGATAGAGCTGCAGATCGAACGACAGGCCGTACTTGGAGAGTAGGCCAAAGCCGATCCGCCACTGCGGGTCCTGCAACAGGTCGCGCGGCGTGTAGGTCTTCAGCGGATCGGCGTGCCAGTTGACGATCTGGCGGACGCCGCGAACGCTGGCCCGCGCCGCTTGCGCCGCGAGCAGGGCCTCGACCTTGGGGTCGTCGAGATTGGCCCCGGCGACGATCGCGCCCGGCCAGCCGCCGTCGGCCGCCAGCTCTTGCAGCCAGTCGGTTTCGGACAGCTGATCCTTCGGCGGCAGGCCGCATTCGACATGCACCAGCTGGACGACGTTCCAGCCAGCGCTGTCGGCGCGGTAGTCGTCCAGACCGTAGGACCGACCGGCGATCGACGTGATGTCGCCGGCCGGATTGTTCGGCGGCGGGTCGTCCTGCAGCCAGTTGTAGTAATGCCGCGAGAGGTCCCACAGGTGCATGTGGGCGTCGACGATCGGCAGTGTCCGGGCGTCGCTCATCGAGGTCCCCTAATAGGTGGTTCGGCCGCCCGAGGTGTCGAAGGTCGAGGCGGTGGTGAAGCTGCACTCCTCGCTGGCCATGAAACAGATCATGGCGGCGCTTTCCTCGATCTCGCCCAGCCGGCCCATCGGGATCTTCGAGCGCATGTAGTCGACCTGGCTCTGCGGCAACTGGGCCAGGATCGGGCTCTCGAAGGTGGCCGGGGTCAGGCTGTTGACGATGATCCCCTGGGTGGCCAGTTCCTTGCCCAGCGACTTGGTCAGGCCGATGACGCCGGCCTTGCTGGCCGAATAGGCCGAGGCGTTGGGATTGCCCTCCTTGCCGGCCACCGAGGCGACATTGACGATGCGGCCATAGCCGCTGGTCAGCATGAAGGGCACGATCTCGCGGCAGCAATAGAAGGCGCCGTTGAGGTTGATGTCGATCACCCGTCGCCAGCTGTCGAGCGGATATTCGTGCACCGGCGCCGTGGCCCCGGTGATGCCGGCCGAGGCGACGAGGATGTCGATCTTGCCGAGCGCCTGGTGCGAGGCCTGGGCGGCCTGGGCGACCGCCGCCTGGTCGGAGACGTCGAGGGCGACGGTGTGGACGGCGCCGGTCTCGGCGGCCGCCGCGGTCAGGGCCTCGGCGTCGAGGTCCCACAGCGAGACCTGGCCACCCTCGGCGACGATCCGCGCCGCCACGGCCTTGCCCAGGCCGGAGGCTCCGCCGGTGACCACGGCGGTGCGGCCGGCGTAGCGTCCGCTGAACACGCTCATGCCACGCCGTCCTGGCTGAAGGCGACGACGATCTGGCGCTGCTGCCCCAACTTGTCGATGCCCAGGCGGATCTCGTCGCCGGCCTTCAGATAGACGGGCTGCGGCTTTTGGCCCATGCCGACGCCGGGCGGGGTGCCGGTGGTGATCAGGTCGCCGGGCTCCAGCGTCATGAACTCGCTGATGTAGGAGACCAGCTTGCGGATCGGGAAGATCATGGTCTTGGACGAGCCATCCTGCTTGCGCTGGCCGTTGACGTCCAGCCACATGCCCAGGGCCTGCGGATCGCCGACCTCGTCGCTGGTGACCATCCACGGACCGACCGGGCCGAAGGTGTCACAGCCCTTGCCCTTGTCCCAGGTGCCGCCGCGCTCGATCTGGAAGGCGCGTTCGGAGACGTCGTTGATCAGCACGTAGCCGGCGACGTAATCCAGGGCGCTGGCCTCATCCACGTAACGAGCGCGCGAGCCGATCACGACGCCCAGCTCGACTTCCCAGTCGGTCTTCAGCGAGCCCTTGGGGAGCATCACCGGATCGTTGGGCCCGGTCAGGCAGCTGACGGCCTTGGTGAACAGCACCGGCTCCTCGGGGATCGGCAGGTTCGACTCGGCGGCGTGGTCGGCGAAGTTGAGGCCCACGGCGATGAACTTGGACACGCCGTTCACCGGCACGCCGTAGCGGGGCGAGCCCTCGACCAGCGGCAGCGACGTCGGGTCGAGGGCGGCCAGCGCCTTGAGGCTGGCGGGCGACAGCTGCGCGCCGGTGATGTCGGCGACATGGCCCGACAGGTCGCGGATCTGGCCGTCGGCGTCGAGCAGGCCGGGCTTTTCGGAGCCCTTGGGGCCGTAACGGAGGAGTTTCATGGATCTACGCTTTCGAGGGGATCAGCGGGCGTAAGGCCGGTGCAGACCGACCTCGCGATTGAGTTCGACGCCGAAGCCGGGGGCGTCGGAGAGCTTGAGCTTGCCGTTGACGGGGACGGGTTCGCCGATCAGCTGCGGGTGGAACATCGGCACCACCTTGTCGGCCTGAGGCGCCATCATCAGGAACTCGGCGAACGGGCTGTTATGGCGGGTGACCACGAAGTGGTAGCTGTAGACGCTCGAGCCATGCGGGATGCAGAGCACGCCGCGGCTGTCGGCGAGGTTGGCGATCTTCACCAGCTCGGTCATGCCGCCGCACCAGCCGACGTCGGGCTGGATGATGTCGCAGCACTCCATCTCCAGCAGCATGCGAAAGCCCCAGCGGGTGGCCTCGTGCTCGCCGGTGGTCACCAGCATGCCGGGGGGCGCGGCCTTCTTCAGGTCGCGATAGCCCCAATAGTCGTCGGGGCTCAGCGCCTCCTCGATCCATTTGAGGCCGTAGTCGTGGGCCTTGTGGGCCAGCTTGGTGGCGTAGTTGAGGTCCAGCGCCATCCAGCAGTCGAACATCAGCCAGAAGTCCTCGCCGCAGCGTTCGCGCATGGTCGCCAGCTCTTCGAGGTTCTTCTTCAGGCCTTCCTCGCCCTCGGCCGGGCCGTGGTGCAGGGGCATCTTGCCGCCGATGAAGCCCATCGCCTTGGCCAGGTCAGGGCGAGCGCCGGTGGCGTAGAAGGTCAGCTCGTCGCGCACCGCCCCGCCCAGCAGGTGATAGACCGGCTCTTGGCGCAGCTTGCCCAGTAGGTCCCACAGCGCCAGGTCGACGCCGGAAATGGCGTTCACCACCAGGCCCTTGCGGCCATAGTATTGGGTGGAGAAGTACATCTGGTCCCAGATCTTCTCGACCTGGGTCGGGTCGCGGCCTTCCAGGAAGCGGGCCAGGTGCTTTTCGACGATATAGGCGGCCGGTTCGCCGCCGGTGGTCACCGCGAAGCCGACGGTGCCGTCCATGGCCTCGATTTCGACCACCAGGGTGCCGAGCACATTGATGCCGAAGCTCTGGCGGCTCTGGCGGTATTCCGGATAGCGGCTCATCGGGGTGGCGATGTGGTCGTCGATCCAGTGGCCGGCGGCCTGGTCGTGATAGTCGGCCCCGCCACCGCGGACGACAAAGGCGCGAACTTCGCGGATCAGGGGAAACGACATGGAATGAACAGCTCCGGCCTGTCGTCCCGAAGGTCGGGACGGACCAATCCATTAGGAAGGGACAAGGCGAGCTTGGGTGTTAAAACCCTGGCGTGCTGAGGCGCGGGCGAATGCCGTCCGCGCCACCTCCCTTTTGCGTCGTGTTACACGACAGCGGGTCTCAGTTCAGGTGGACCTCGGAGAGCGCCGCTGTACGCAAGTGACTTGCTTCGTGTTCCACATTATGAGAGAGAGTGCTACAAAATGAAACGTGAAGCGTCAAGAGGATTGGACCCGGTGGAGGAAGATGTCGGCGCGACGGCCAAGGCGCCCAGCGGCAGCCAGACCCTGTTCCGAGGCCTCGATCTGATGGACGTCGTGGCCGAGGCCGGCCCGATCGGCCTGCCGGCCCTAGCGGCGCGGCTGGGCCTGACCCGCAGCACCACCCACCGCCTGGCCACCGCCCTGGTCGAGCGCCGGATGCTGTCCCAGGCTCCGCGCGAAGGCTACAGCCTGGGCTCCAAGCTCTTGGAGCTGGGCTATCTGGCCCGCCAGCAGATGGACTTGCCGCGCCTGGCCCGGCCGCACCTGGAGCGGCTGTGGGAAGAACTGGAGGACACCGTCCACCTGGGCGTGCTGGAATCCGACCGCGCCCTCTATCTGGACAAGCTCACCGGCCGCCGGCGGATCAATATCAGCTCGCGGGTCGGCGACCGCCAACCCATCCGCTCGACCGGCCTGGGCAAGGCCCTGGTGCTGGACGAGACCGAGGCCCGCTGGCGCGACCTCTATCGGCTGGAAGGCCCGCCGACCCAGGGCGCGCCCGACGAAGAGCAGTGGATCGCGTGGATGCGCGGCTACGCCCAGCGCGGGGTGGCTTTCGACCTCGAGGAGAACGAGGACCGCATCCGCTGCGTCGCCGCTCCGGTGCGTGGGGCCAACGGCGCGATCGTCGCCGCCATCAGCGTCTCGGGCGCGGCCCAGTACATGGACGACGAGCGGATGAACACCCTGGCGGGCGACGTGCGTGGGGCGGCCGACGCCATCAGCCGCGATCTCGGTTGGAGCGGCAAACCGGCCGCCGCCAAGCGCTAGGCCCCCTCTGCGTCCCCTTCGAAGCGCCGGGCCAGTTGGTCCAGCGACAGGCGCGTGCCTTCGGCGTTGTCCTGTGGCCGCAGGCCGGGCGGCAGGTTTTCGCTTCGATAGGTGATCTTCGTGCCGCCGGGCGCGGCCTCGAACGTCACCACCATCGTGATCTCGCCCTGCAGGGCCGGATCGTTGGTGACGAAGTCGACCGCCTCGACGATCCGGCGTGGCGGCGCCAGCTCGACGAACCGCACCTTGACCCGGTCCTCGCGGTCGGCGGTCTTGCCGCGGAACGTGCGCTCCTCGGGCGGGTAATACAGCGACATCTCGTATCCGCCCCCGACCCGCCCGTCGAACCGGTGAATCTTGCCGGTCATGGCCGCCGGCGGCAGCCACTCGACCAGGGCGGCCGGGTCCAGGAACGCCGCGTAGAGATCCTCGGCGCGAGCCCGGATGACCCGCGATACGCAGGTCCGGGCGAGGACGGGGCTGTCGCTTATCGGGGCGTCTCCTGTCGAATGGCGCGGCCGGCGCCAGCTTCCGCTTGGCGCGGCGGCCGCGACGCGGCACATGGACGATAGGTCTCTCAGCGACGGATAGTTCAACATGCAAGGCGTCACGGTCGTCGGCCATCCGCTGGTCCAGCACAAGCTGACCAAGATGCGCGACAGGACCACCTCGACCAAGACCTTCCGCGCCCTGATGCGCGAGACCGCCACCTTGCTCTGCTATGAGGTGACCCGCGACCTGACGATGGACACCGTCCGCATCGAGACCCCGGTCGCGCCGACCGAGGCCCCGGTGATCGCCGGCAAGAAGCTGGTGTTCGCGCCGATCCTACGGGCCGGCCTGGGCATGGCCGAGGGCATGCTCGACCTAGTGCCGTCGGCCCGCGTCGCCCATATCGGGCTCTATCGCGACCCGGCCTCGCTGGAGGCGGTGGAGTACTATTACAAGACCCCGGAAGACATCGCCGAGCGGCTGGTGATCGTCGTCGACCCGATGCTGGCCACCGGCCACAGCGCCATCGCCGCCATCGCGCGGCTCAAGGCTTCGGGGGTGACCAATCTGCGCTTCGTCTGCCTGCTGGCGGCGCGTCCGGGCGTGGCGGCGCTGCGCGAGGCCCATCCCGACGTGCCGATCTGGACCGCCGCCATCGACGCCGAGCTCAACGACCACGGCTATATCGTGCCGGGCCTGGGCGATGCGGGCGATCGGACCTACGGCACGCGCTGAATCCT
>JAQGIN010000106.1 GCA_028291125.1 Caulobacter sp. | reverse complement strand
ACCAGGCCGTCGGCCATGTCGAGGCCGGCCTTGTCGTTCTGGTGGTAGACATAGGTGTCGCCGTTCCACTCGAAGACGCTGTTCTTGTTGGCCGCCGTGACGCTGCTGACATAGGTCAGCACGTCGTCCAGCTTGATGCCGATCACCGCCGGCAGCACCAAATCGACCTTGGCCCCGGCCCCGAGGTCGCCGGTGAACTCGACGTTGTCGAAGCCCTTGGCGAAGTCGGTGATGATCGCCGCCGGGATGACGCCGGGGACGAAGCCGTTGTTGTGCAACGGACCGAAGCCCTCGATCTCGATGACGTCGTGGCCGGTTCCGGTGGTGATCTGGCCGTCGAGCTTGAAGACGATGACCGTATCATTGCCGCTTCCGGCGTCGATATGGCCCTGCATCAGGCCGTTGTTGACGGCGATGATGTCGTTGCCGCCGCCGGCGAAGACGGTGCGGCCGACGTCGAGGCCGGTGTCGACCCCGGCCGGGCTGCTGAGCACGTCATTGCCATCGGTGGCTAGGGCGTGGATGTCGGAGTTGGGGCCGTCCTTGGCGACGCCGACATTCCAGTCGTGCTCGAACTTGGCCCGCTCGCCCGGCAGACCCGGATCGTCGGTCCCGCCCGGCGCATAGGGGCCGCCCGGCCGGTAGCTGCCGAGGAAGTCGGCGGTCTGGTGGGTGAAGCCGTCGCCGGCCACGTCGCGCAGAAAGTTGGCGTTGGCCGCCGCATAGGGCCCGGCGTCGGCCTTGACCGCCTCGGCCAGCAGCCAGCCGATCATCGCCGCCTTGGTTCCGACGCCGTTGCCGCCGTCCTGGCCGATGGCGGCGAAATATTCGCCGCGGGTATAGGTCCCGCCGTGGCCATCGGGCACGGCCGCGGCCAACAGGTCGAAGGCGTCGGCCTGGGTCTTGGTGACGTTGAACAGCTTCTGATAGGCCTGGACGAAGGTTTGGAAGATCGAGCCGTCGCCGTATTCGGCCGCGAACATCGCCTTGCCCTCGCCGAACTTGGCCAGGTTGACCGCGAAGTTGATGTAGCGGTTCTCCAGGCTGAAGGCCTTGTAGTAGTCGGAATTGAGGTTGTTGGGATTGCCGCCGGTCGGCGAGACCAGATAGTCCAGCCCGCCGGCCGTCAGGCTGGAGCCGGTGATGAAGCCGTAGGCCATCGAGGCCACCGAGGTGGTGGCGTCGACCGTGCCGCTGATCTGGGCCAGCGCGCTGTCCAGGGTCCAGCCGAAACCGACCTGGCCGGCGCGGGCGGCGTCGACGCCGTCGGCCATCATCTTCAGCTGGGCGGCGGCGTCGGTGGGCAGCGGCGTATTGGCGCCCAGGCGTTGGACGTTGCGGTAGAACGCCGAAAGGGTGTCGTAGGTGGTCACAGTGTCCTCGGTATCTTGAATAGCCCCTCTGGCCAGCGACTGGCGCGGCCTAAGGTGAAGCTAGCGAAGGCGATATGAACCTCGGATAACAGAGGTCGCTGGCGCGAAAAAAGTTAAACCGGCGCAATCTTGAACGTCGCCGACGTCGCGGAACGAGGACCGTCATGGCCAAGACCACCAAAGCCACCCTGGCCTTGCAGGCGGCCGGCGCGCCGTTCACCCTGCACACCTACGACTATGATCCGGGCTCCGAGCGAGTGGGGCTGCAGGCGGCCCAGGCCCTGGGCGAGCCGCCCAGCCGGGTGCTCAAGACCCTGATGGCCCTGGCCGACGGCAAGCCGGTCTGCGTGGTGATCCCGTCCGACCGCGAGGTGGCGATGAAGAAGCTGGCGGCGGCGGTCGGGGCCAAGACCGCCCAGATGATGCCGCCCGCCGACGCCGAGCGGGTCACCGGCTATCATGTCGGCGGCATCAGCCCGCTGGGCCAGAAGCGGACCGCCCCGACCCTGATCGAGATCGAGGCGCTGTCCGAACCCTATGTCTACGTCAACGGCGGCCAGCGGGGCTTGCAGGTCCGCCTGGCGCCGGCCGATCTGCGCGCCGCCCTGGGCGCTCAGGCCGCGCCGCTGATCGGCTAGGGCGCGGCAAGCTGAAGCGTGGCGAGGCAACCGGCGCCGCGCCAGGGGGTTTAACTTCCGACGCCCCTTCGGGGTGAAAAAATCGGGAGACCGCCATGAGCCGACCCACCCCAGACGACACCGGTCGTCACTTCACCCACGGCACCAGCGCCGCCACGGCCGACATGGCCGCCGACGCCAAGATCCGTGAGGAGGACAAGCACATCGACGCGCCGCACGCCCGCGAGGTCGAACCGCTGGTCGAGGGGGAAAAGCACGATCAGTTGGCGGCCAAGGCCGAGGCCTCGGAAAGCCGTCAGGAGGCCCTGCTCGACGAGGCCATCGAAGAAACCTTCCCCGGCAGCGACCCGGTCAGCGTCAAGCGCATCACCTGATCGGCGCGGAACCGACGCGTGGGTCGGCCCGTTGATCCGGCGCACCCTCAGGAGCGTACCCCATGAGCACCAATCGAGTTGAAGGCGCGGTCCGTTCGGCCGTCGGCGCCACCAAGGAAGCCGCCGGCAAGGCGGTCGGCGACGGGCGGCTGGAAGCCGAAGGCGCGGCCGAAAAGGCCGCCGGCAAGGTTCAAAACACCGTCGGCAAGGCCCAGGACAAGCTCGGCGACGCCATCAAGCGCTAGCCTCGCCGCGCCTGCGAGACATCAAGCCCCGCGGCGCAAGCCCGGGGCTTTTTGTTGCCGCCGGGCGAAATCGACGCCCAGGAATTGGGTGCGGCTGCGGCGGTCGTTGGCCTTGAGGGCCGCGAAGCTGATGTCGCCATGCTCGCGCGCCAGATAGCGCAGGCGCTCGATCTGACCGGGCAGATAGACCGCGATGACGCCGCCGGCGCCCGCCGCCCAGTCGGCCAGGCTGCCGTCCCGGCCCGTGCCCAGCTGGGCCAGTTCGACGCCGCCGGCCAGCATGATCGCCGTCAGCGCCATGTCGGCCCGGCGCAGGTTCGGATAGCTGATGAACGCCAGGGAGATCAGGGCGGCGAAGGTCAGGGCGTGGGCGGCCTTGTCGGTGAGGCCGAACATCGCTTCCGCGCCCTGGAAAGGGCCGAGCATCAGCAGCAGCGCGGCGCCGGATCCGGAGAACAGCAGCACGCGCGTGGCCTTGGCCAGGAAGTGTGGAGTCAACATCAGCTCGCCTTATGGTTGGTGCGACACCCTAGCCGCGCAACCGGCGCCGAACGATGAAAGGACATGGTCAATCAAACATGACTTTCATCGCCAGGCCTTCTAGCGCTTGGCTTTGCTCCGGGCGTCGGCCGCCGCCCGGGCCGCTGCGTCCTGGGCCGCCTTCCAGGCCTGATAGGCCTCGATATAGGGCTGGCGGCGCAAGATCTTGGCGGCTGGATCAACGATCACGGGTATCGCGTCGCCGACCCGCACCTGGCCGCTGTTGTCGCTCATCGCCACCGTGACGATCTTGTCACCGACCCGCACCTCGACCGGCATCGGGAACGGCTTGTTGTTCGGGGTCTTCCAGGTCAGCCGCAGGCCGTCGCCCTGGCGGGTCTCGATCAGTTCGGGCACGGCGGCTTCGTACAGATAGACGTCGAAGAACCAGGTCAGGTCCTGGCCCGCCGCGGCGTTGACGGCGGCGACGAAGTCCTGGGTGGTCGCATAGCGCGGCGTGAAATTGCCCGGGCGCGGATCGGGGCGGCCGTAGACTAGCTGACGGGTGGCGGCGAAGAACGCCTGGTCGCCGATCAGGGCGCGCAGGGTGTGCAGGACGTTGGAGCCCTTGGCGTAGATGTCGCCCCCCGGCCCGACCTTGGGGTCGTAGACCGCCTCCTCGACCAGCGCCCGGCCGGCGACGATCGGGAACTTGTTGCGGATGGTGGCGCGCTGCTGGTTCAGGCGGGCCAGATACTCCATGTCGCCGTGCAGCCACTGCGAATAGAGCGGCTGCATGTAGCTGCCAAATCCCTCGTGCAGCCACATGTCGGCCCAATCGGCGTTGGTCATCTGGTTGCCGAACCACTCATGGGCCAGCTCGTGCTGCAGCAGGCCGTCATAGCCATAGACGTCCTTGGCGTAGTCGTTGCCGTAGGCGTTGATGGTCTGGTGCTCCATGCCTTTGTGCGGCGTTTCGACCACGCCCAGCTTCTCGTCGCGGAACGGGTAGGGGCCGATCATCGCCTCGTAGAAGTCGAGCATTTTCGGAATTTCGGCGAACAGCGCCTCGGCCTGGTCGTCGCGGCCTTTCAAGCGCCAGAGGGCGATCGGCACCGTGTCGCCGAAGCGGCTGCGATAGGTGGCCTTCATCTCCCGATAGGGGCCGATATTGAGGGCGATGGCGTAGGTATCGGGCTGCTTGGCGCGCCAGTGATAGGTGCGCCAGCCGTTCTTTTCGTCGACGCCGACCAGCACGCCATTGGCCGGGGCGACCAGCGGCGCGGGCACGGTGATGTGCAGGTCGACGAGCTTCGGCTCGCCGGTCGGCTGGTCGATGCAGGGCCAGAACAGGTCGCAGCCTTCGCCCTCGACGGCGGTGGCGATCCAGGGCTGACCGTCCGGGGTCTTGGCCCAGACGAAGCCCCCGTCCCACGGCGCGCGCTTGGCCACGTGCGGAACGCCGGCATAGACGATCTCGACCACCGCCTTGTCGCCGGCCGCCAGCGGCCGCGGCGGGGTGAGGCTCAGCCGGCCCTCCGGGTTGCGCCAGGCCGAGCGGGGCAGGCGCTGGCCGTCGACCCGGACGGCGCTGATCGGCAGGTTGCGGTCGAGGTCGAGCACCAGGGTGGTCAGCGGCGCCCGGGCGACGATGGTCAGGGTGGCGTCGCCCGCGATCGCCTTGCGGTCCGGGTACACCTTGAGTTTGAGATCGACATGCTCCAGCGCCATGGCCGCCTGTTCCGGCGGCATGACGCCGCCGCTGCCCAGGGTCAGGGCGGTGGTCGCGGGCGGTTTGGGGGTTTTGACCGGCTTGGCGGGGTCGGCCCGGGCCGGACCGGACAGGGGCAGCATCGCGGCGACGCAGAGAAGGGCGGCTCGGCCAGGAAAAGCGGTCACGCAGGGCTCCTGTGGGGGCTCAGATCTTCTCGCTGATCTTGATCGCCGCCCGGCAGCCGGCGCGGATCACCGCCGTCAGCAGCGGATAGGCGGGGGCGTCGTGCGAGCCTTCCGCGATCGCCGCGTCGCGGTGCGCCAGTTCGTCGTCGCGGAATTGGCTCAGCTCGGCGGCCAGGGCCGGGTCGCGGTCGGACAGTTCGGCGATCTGGCCGGCATAGTGGCCCTCGATCACCGTCTCCACCGCCTCGGTGCAGGCATGGGCGGCCTTCTCGCCGATCAGGGCGGTGCCGGCCCCCAGGGCGAAGGCGGCGGCGCGCCAGAGCGGCGACATCAGGGTCGGCCGCACCTGGCGCTCGCTGAGCAGGGCGTCGAAGCGGTCGAGGTGGACCTGCTCATGGCCCTCCATTTGCGCCAACTGGTCGGCGATGCGGTCGCGGCCGGGCGCGCGTCGCAGCACCGCCTGCTGGCCGCGATAGATGTGCACGGCGGCCAGTTCGCCAGCCTGGTCGACGCGCAGGATCTCGGCCAGCCGGGCCTTGGACGCGCCGACGCCGGGACGCGGGGGGAGGGGATTGGTCACCGCGCCGGGCCCTTGCGCAGCGTGGCCAGCAGCGACAGCGCCGCCAGGCCCAGCGAGATCAACGCGTTCCAGCCGGCCATCGACAGGCCGGCGAACACCCAGGCGGCCTCGTCGCAGGCCGGGGCCTTGATCTTGGCTCCGTTCATCAGCCCGGCCAGGGCGTCGGCGGAAACCCCGGCGGCCGCGGCGCCGCCGGCGGCGCAGGTGGTCGGACCTGGCCACCACTTCCACTCGGCCCCGGCGTGATAGGCGGCCAGGCCGGCGCCGTACAGGAACGCCAGGGTCAGGATCAGGTTCAGCGGCCGGCGGACCTTGTCGGACCAGGCGGTGCGCGACAGCGCCACCGCCAGCAGGGACAGGCCCGCGGCCGCCCAATAGACCTCGCGCTGCTTGAGACACAGGGTGCAGGGGGCCAGCTTGCCGAAGGTCTCGAAGGCGTGAGCGGCGGCCAGCATCGCCACCGAAGCGATCAGCGCCGCCACCGGCCACTCGGCCAGCACATGGCTAAACGACCGCCGCTCGCCCAGGCTCAGGGCGGAACCCGCCGGGGTCGTCTTGGATGGAGTGTCCGTGGTCATGCCGCGCATGCGCCTCCGCTGCCGCCGCCGAGAAAGTGGCTCGCCGTCAGGCCGATGACAAGCAGGGCGATCAGGACGCCGGCGCACAGGGCCAGGCGCTTCTCGATCACCGGCAGCATGGCCGGCCCGAACTTCTTGACCACCAGGGCCACCAGGAAGAACCGCGCGCCCCGCGTCGCCACCGAGGCGGCCATGAAGATCGGGAAGCTGAACGCCGCCAGGCCCGAGGCGATGGTCACCAGCTTGTAGGGAATCGGGGTCAGACCCTTGGCCAGGATCACCCACACCCCGTACTGGTCGTACCAGCACTTGAACTGGGTCAGGCCGCCGGCATGGCCGGTGATGGCCATCAGCCACTGGCCGAACGGGGTCAGATAGAAGCCGATGGCGTAACCGAGGATCCCGCCCAACACCGAGCCCAGGGTGCACAGCGCCGCGTAGCGCCAGGCCTTGTCCGGATTGGCCAGCACCATCGGGGCCAGCATGACGTCTGGCGGGATCGGGAAGAACGAACTCTCGGCGAAGGCGACGGCGAACAGGCTCTTGGGCGCGTGGCGCGAGGCGGCCCGGGCCATGACCCAATCATAGAGGCGACGCAGCATGAAGGCTCCGAACTACGGAACTCCGTTGCTAGCAGGGGGGCGCGGGCTTGTCGCGCCTCTGAACCTACGGAACTCCGTATATTAGCAGGAGCGCGGGCTTGTCGCGGCCGATGCGCAGCCTAGCTGTAGGCGATCAGCCGGCCCAGGGCCGCCACGGCCAGCCACAGCCCCGCCGAGGCCGCCGCCATCGCCCGGCCGGCGAGCGGCGGGTCGGCGTCCCAGGTCGCCAGCCGGCGGCGCCACAGCCCGCGCCAGGCCGCGGCGTTGGCCAGGGCCACGGCGATCAGCAACAGCTTCCAGCGGAAGGTCGCCGAGCCCAGCAAGGCCTTGGCGTCGGCGCTAAACATCACCGCCCCGCTGACCACCATCAGCGCCAGACCGGCGATCGCCAGCGGCGTCAGGGTCCGGGCAAGGGCGGCGGGCGGCAGGCTGCGGAACAGCCCGGCCAGCCGCAGGTCGACGACGCCGATGCCGCCGATCAGCAGCACCAGCCCCAGCAGGTGAACGAGATTGGCCAGCGGATAGCCGTAGGGCGAGCCGCGCGCCCAAACGCCCAGCGCCGAGGCCTCCAGGGTCGAGGCCAGGCCGGCGAGCGTCTCCACGCCTCAGCGCAACTCGACAGTCTGGCCGCCGACCGTCACCCGCTCGATGCGCATCTCCGGCGTCCCGTCGCGGCGGGGATAGCCCACCAGGGTCACGCTCTTGCCGGCGGCGAGCATCGCCGGGGTCAGGCCCCGCGCCTCCATTCGCGCCACCGGCGCCAGGATCACGTCCCAGGTCTTGCCCTGATAGGCGACCTTCGCCGTGCCGTGCGGATTGCGCCACGCCAGGTCGGAGAGCGGCGCGCTGACCTGGATGGTCTTGTCGGCGTCGTAACCGCTCCAGCCGTGGTGGGCCAGGGCCGCGCCCGGCAGCAGCAGGACCGCGGCCGCCGCCAACATCATCGATCTGGACATGGAGTGCTCCCGTATCGGCGCCGCGGCGCGGATGAGGAAGGAACGTGGATCGGCGGCGCGGGTTTCGCGGGCGCGACCGGTCACGGCCTCCGGCCGGACAGCAAACGCCCATTCCGGCGGGCGGGCAAGAACCCCGGCTAGCGCTTCTTGCCCAGCTCGGCGGCGATGTCCTTCACATACTGCCCGACCTTGCGGTGGGCGGTGCTGATCTGGTCCTTGGAGACGCTCCAGCGCTTCATCCAATATTCCACCTGATGGCGTTCGGAGAGGTCGATGCGGTCGTCGCCGCGAAAGTCGCGTTTGCCTTTTTCGGCCATGAAGGGCTCCTGATCGCCAGTGTCGGTCGTTGCGTCGTTGTAGACGATTTGAGCGGCCGGGTGTGGAGTGAGAAGAGCGATGAGCGATCCCGATCTGGAGGCCATGGCCCAGGACGAACTGAGCCGGGCCATGACCCTGTCGTGGCGCGACCTGTCGAAGGTGACTCCCTGGGGCGACACCTTCGAGGGCGTGTCGCCGGCCGGCCGAAACGTCGAGGTCGAGCGCAATTATCTGTGGGCCGACGAACCGGGCGGCGACATCCTCTGCGAGGTGGCGGTCTATGGCGGGCCGTCGCGCTACGACCAGGGCGCCAAGGTGCGCGGCGTGATTCCCCGCTGAATCCGGCCGGGCGCCGCGCCGCTGGGCGACGGCCCCGGGGGTTGCGCAGCGGGCGGGCAAACGGCCGCTGTTACAGCCTGGAGTCCGCCCCGCGCTTGAACCTCGCGCCCAGGGCGCGCGAGGCTCTCTCAACGGGCTCGACGTCAGGGCCGCGGGAGGACGCATGGAACCGCCGGTCAGGGCCGCGAGGCTCACGCCCTTCAAGGCCGCTCCGTCCGCGTCGCTCGATCCGGCCGAGCCCACCGAATCGCCCCTGGTGCTGAGCGACTACCTGCCCTACCGCCTGTCGACCGCCGCCGCCGCGGTCAGCCGGCTGATCGCCCGGGCCTATGAGGATCGGTTCAATCTCAGCATCCCGCAATGGCGGCTGATGTCGGTGCTGGCCAGCGGCCCGCTGACCCAGCACGCCGCCCTGGCCCGCACCGCCATGGACAAGGTCCAGGTCAGCCGCGCCGCCCAGGACCTGGTCGAGCGCCAGCTGGTGACCCGCACGGCGGTCGAGGACGACCGGCGCTCGCACCGCCTGGCCCTGACCCCGGCCGGACGTCGGCTGTTCGCCGAGATCGCGCCCCTGGCCCTGGCCTACGAAGCCGCCCTGCTGGCCGGCCTCGCCCCGGGCGAGGTGGTGATCCTCAAGCGGTTGCTGGGCCGGCTGGAAACCGCGGCCAGCCAGTTGTCCGGCTTCGACGACACCCGGCGCTGATCGCCGCGTCGAGTCTGGAATTCGATTCCCACCCCTGCTAAGGAACCGCCCTCCCTACGGCGAGACATGCGGGCGTGGTGGAATTGGTAGACGCGCCGGACTCAAAATCCGGTTCCGAAAGGAGTGCCGGTTCGACCCCGGCCGCCCGCACCACCCTCAAAATTCAATAGGCTGTTCGAACGGTTCGGGGACGCCGGGCCGGCGCCAAAAGAAAAGGGCCGGCTCCTTTCGGAGCCGGCCCCCTTCAGCGAGGTCGCCTGGACTAGAACTTGAAGCGAATGCCCGCCTTGTAGGTCCGGCCGATGAGGCCGGCATAGTGGAAGGTGGTCAGGAAGTTGGGGGCGCTGGCATAGGCCCCCGGCGCGATCGGCGCCCGAGCGTCGAACACGTTGCCGACATTGACATAGGCGGTGACCGACTCCGTCACGTCCGCCGAGGCGTTCATGTCGACATTGATGAACCGCTTGATGTGGCAGAACTTGCTGGCGACGGCCGTGTTGCCGGTGGCGTAGGGGTTGCCGGCGACGCAGTCGGTGCTGCCGTTGGTGTCGGCGGCGACCGACTTGATCGAACCGACATAATAGGCGGTGGCCGACAGGCTGTAGCGGCCGAAGTCCACCGTGTTCTGCCAGTTGCCCTTCCAGTCCGGCGTGCCGTTGCCCGACGACAGATCGTACGGGCCCAGGGTGCCGGCGTACTTCTGCACGCCCGTGGAGGTGTGCAGGTCGTACTTCAGGAGGTGCGTGACCTCGATGCGGCTGGTCCAGTTGATGCTGTCGGTGACCGGGAGCTTCGCGGTGGCCGAGAAGTCCACGCCCGCCGTGGTGGCGTAGTTGGCGTTGACGTAGGGCACGTTGATGATCAGCACGCGCGGCAGGGCGGCGGGGAACAGCGGGTCGGGAGCGTCGACCACGTTGCACGAATAGCCCGCGCCCACGGCGGCGACGGCGGCGCAGCCGGCGGCCTGGGTGGCCCCGGTGTAATAGGCCGCCACCGCCTTGCTGATGTCGGGACCCGAGGTGATCAGGTCCGACTTCTTCACGTTGTAGTAGTCGACCGTCAGGCTCAGCCAACGGGTCGGCTCGGCGATGAGGCCGGCGGTGAAGCTACGCGACTTTTCCGGTTTCAGGTCCGGGTTGCCGGCCACGCCGCGACCCAGGCTGTAGGCCTGGGAGTACGGATTGGTGTTGCCGCCGTGCGCGGCCTGGAAGGCCGTCGGTGGGGTGGTGGTCACGAAGCCGGCGTACTGCGAGCGCGGACCCGATTCCGCGAAGGTCGGCGCGCGGAAGCCCTTGGCGTAGGTGCCGCGGAACGCCAGCTGCCGGATCGGCGTGTACTTGACGCCGAACTTCGGCGAGAAGTGGCTGAAGCCTTCGGAATAGTGGTCGTAACGACCCGACACGTTCAGTTCGACCTGCTCGAGCACCGGGGCCAGCACTTCGAAGAAGCCGGCCGAGACCGTGTGCTTGCCGAAGGCCGAGGCGGTGGTCAGGCCGTAGGTGTCGAGGCGAAGGTTCTGGTTGTTGTTGACCAGGACTTCCTTGCGCACCTGGCCGCCGACGGCCACCTGCATGTCGCCGCCCGGCAGGGCCCACAGCGATTTGGTGATCGTGCCGTCCACCGACATCATCGACGAGTGCGACGGGGTCACCTTGTCGGGCGAGATGAAGTTGCGGACCGCCGCGGTGTTCTGCGACGGATCGACGAAGTTGTAGGCGCCGGTATTGATGGCGGTGAGGATGTTGGCGATGTTCAGCAGGCCGTGCTGGGTAATCCGCAGATTGTCCCGCGCGCCGGCCGCGTCGATGCTCCAGTTCCAGTCGTCGCCGAAGCTGCCCTTCAGGCCCGCGGTGCCGCGAATGACTTCGTTCGTGCGCTCGCTGCCGGCGGGAAGATCGCCGAACAGGTAGTAGAGCCGGGCCGCGCCATTGGCGGGATCGCCGGCGAAGGCGGTGGCGAACGGGTTGTTCGGGTTAAGAGCCCGGCCGGGGGCGCCGGGGGTGGCGCAGTTGATACCCGACGTACAGATCCAGACCGGAAGCACGATGCCGGGATTGCTCGAGGCCAGGGCGGGCGCGCCGCCGAAGGGCTGGGTCTGCCGGATCGCGGTCGGCGTGCCCTTGATGCTGACATAGCTGTTCGAATAGCTGCCCGTGGCGTAGGCCTCGATGGCGTCGCTCAAGCGCATGCTCAGGCGGCCGTTGAACGCATAACGCTTCTGCAGCGGCTGGATCTGGCGATAGGTGTCGATCAGGTCCCACTTACAGCCGGTGCCGTTCGCGGACGCCGAGACCTGCGTGTAGGTGCCGTTGGCGCAGTTCAGGTTCAGCGACTGATACGAGGTGGTCAGCGGCGCGCCGACCTTGCCCGCCAGCGGGTTGTTCAGGTCCGATTGGCTGACGCGGGTCACGACGGCGTTTGGGGTCGCCGTGGTCAGGGCTTGGTCGGCGGTATTATTGTCCAGGCCACCGATCGAGAGCAGATCCTGGGTGTTGTACGGGAAGCCGCGGTCGTGGTTCGAGACCCGGTTGTCCTTCTGGTACTCGGCGTTGATATAGAAGTTCCAGCCGGTCGCGGCGTAGTCGCCATAGCCCAGGGTGAGGTCGGCGCGCGTGTGCTCGGCGTCGCTGCGATCGCTTTGGCCGGCTTCCGCGCTGCCGGCCATGCCGACGAATTGCTTCTTTAGCTTCAGGTTCACCACGCCGCCGATGGCGTCGGCGCCGTACGAGGACGACGCGCCGTCCTTCAGCACTTCGATCCGGTCGATCAGGCTGAACGGAATGCTGTTCAGATCGACATAGGCGTTGTGGCCGTCGTCATTGATCGGGAAATTGGTCGACCGCAAGCCGTCGACCAGCACCAGGGTCGATGAAACGCCCAGGCCGCGCAGCGAGACGGCCGAGCCGCCGGCGCTGAAGCCGCTCTGGAAGCCGGTGCCGATCGAGCCGGCGCCGTCCGCCGAGATCGAGCGGATGGCGTCGGAAGCCGTGGTGATGCCGGCGCGCTGCAGGTTTTCCGTGGTCAGCACGGTCACCGGCGACGGCGTCTCGGTGTCGGTGCGGCGGAACAGCGAGCCGGTGACGACGATTTCCTCGACCTGGGTGGCCTCGGCCGGCGGAGCGGCGGTCTGGGCCGCGGCGGGATTTGCGCCGAACATCGCCACGGCCGCGCCGCAGATCATCGTGGAGGCCAGCAGGCGCTGCCTCATAGGTTTAATTTTCAAGATAATATCCCCCCAGTAGTCTTGTGTCGCGTGCGACACATGCATGGTTCCAAGGGCTCAGATTTTCTGAACCCGGATGCAGCAAAGCTAGGGAGTCAACAGACCGGCGGTCAACGAACATTACGATTTCGCTAACCAATGGGCTGGGCGTGTCGCAAAACGGCCACAGAAGGGCGATCCGAACCGGGCGGCCACGATTGGGTCGAAGGTGATCTTGACGAGGGATCGCCGGGGCGTCAGCTGGGGCGCGGCCGCCCCGGCTCGCCGAGCGCGCATTCCAGGGCGTGGCGGTCCCAGTTCGCGGCGTCCGCGGCCGCGGCGTAGGTCGACGACAGGAACGCCATCAGCGCGGCTTCCGGATCGGCCGCCG
>JAQGIN010000101.1 GCA_028291125.1 Caulobacter sp. | reverse complement strand
ACCAGCGACATCACCCGCTTGGCGCGGTCGGGATGGTCGCTGGCCAGCCACTGCTCGAACAGGTCCTTGATCTCCAGCGGCAGGCGCAAGGCGACATAGCCGGCCCCGACCGCCCCGGCCTGGGCGGCGCGCTCCAGCACCGCCTCCATCTCGTGGTCGTTGAGGCCAGGGATCGAGGGGGCGAACATGACGATGGTCGGCACCCCGGCCTCGCTGAGCTGGCGCACGGCGTCGATCCGCCGCTCCGGCGTGGCGGCGCGCGGCTCCATGCTGCGGGCCAGGCGGCGGTCCAGGCTGGTGATCGACACCGCCGCTCGCGCCAGGCCGGCCTTGCCCATCGGCCCGAGGATGTCGAGATCGCGGGTGATTAGGGCCGATTTGGTGATGATCGAGAACGGATGGTTGAAGCGCTGCAGGGTCTCCAGCACCGCCCGCGTCACCCGCCGGCTTCGCTCCTGCGGCTGGTAGACATCGGTGTCGCCGCCGATATGGATGACGCCGGGCTTGTAAGAGGGCTTGGACAGTTCGCGGGTCAGAAGCTTGCCGGCCTCGGGCTTGAAGAACAGCTTGGACTCGAAATCCAGCCCCGGCGACAGGCCCAGATAGGCGTGGGCCGGGCGGGCGAAGCAGTAGATGCAGCCGTGCTCGCAGCCGCGATAGGGGTTGATCGAGCGGTCGAAGCCGATGTCGGGGCTGGTGTTGCGGGCGATGATGGTCTTCGCCTGCATCGGCTGGGCGGTGGTGGTCAGCGGCCGGGCGGCGTTGTCCTCGTCGGTCCAGCCGTCCTCGAAGCCCTCGGTCTGGCGCGACTCGAAGCGGCTGGTGGCGTTGGAGCGCGCGCCGCGGCCCTTGAAGGCGGCGGCGAGGTTCTGGGGGGCGGCCATGACGGCGAGCGTAGCGGATTGATAAGAACGAAACAAGAACTCGCTACCATCCATCAGCTCATCATCCCCGCGAAGGCGGGGACCCAGGCTTTTTCTGAAACCCGCCGCGTTCGACGATAAAACACCTGGGTCCCCGCTTTCGCGGGGATGATGAAAATGGGTGTGGCTCCGCCCTTGACGCAGCCCCCGACGCAGTTCGAAGCATGCCGGATGATCAGCGTCGTCCTGCCGACCCACAACAACGCCCGCACCCTGGGCCTCACGCTGGCGGCCCTGGTGCCGGCGGCGCTCGACGGCCTGGTCAAACAGGTGATCGTCGTCGACGCCGGCTCGACCGACGCCACCCTGGAGGTGGCCGAGGACGCCGGCTGCCGGGTCGTGACCGGCCCGGCCGACAAGGGTCTGCGCCTGGCGGCCGGCTGCGCCGTCGCCCGCCAGCCGTGGCTGCTGATCGTCGATCCGGCGCCGGAGCCGCCCGAGGCCTGGCGCGGCGTCGTCGAGAGTTTTCTGAAACGAGGCGAGGGCCGGGCGGCCTGGCTGCCCCAACTCGGCGCGTCGGGCCTGGCCGCCCTGCTGCGGCCGCCTGGTCTGTGGGGCCTGCTGGTCAGCCGCGAGGCCTATGAGGCGACGGGCGGCTTCACGGCCGGAGCCGGCCCCGAGCGCCGGCTGATGCGCCGGCTGAAGGGTCCGCGCCGCCTGCGCTACTGATCCAGCCGGAAGTCGACCTGGCGGGCGCCGCTGGCGACGGCGTCCAGCGTGCGGGTCTCGGCCCCCATCAGCTTGCGATAGGTCCAGTACGAGGCCATCACCCGCTCGACATAATTGCGGGTCTCCTGGGCCGGCAGGCTTTCGATCAGCAGCAGGCTGTCGCAATCCTCGCCCAGCTGCTGAGCGGTGCGCAGCAGGGTGGCCGGACCGCCGTTATAGGCCGCGACGGTGCGCAGCACGTCGGTGCTCTGCAGGCCGCGGTCCATCAGCCAGGTGAAATAGTCCTGGCCGACCCGCAGGTTGAAGCCGGGGTCGAGCAGGGGACTGTTGTCGCTCTTCAGCTTGTCGTCGCCGGCGGCGCGGGCGGCGGCCTCGGGCGTCAGCTGCATCAGGCCGACGGCCCCGGCCCCCGACACCGCCAGCGGGTTGAAGCGGCTCTCCTGGCGCACCAGGGCGTAGACCATGGCCTTGTCGATGGTGAAGCCGCCCTGGGGGGCCAGCGGCGGCAGCGGGTGGTCGTCGGCGCGGCGGCGGCCGGGCGGCGGCGCGTCCTTGGCCGGCGTCTTGGCGTTGAGGGCCAGGGTCAGGGCGGTCCAGTCGCCGCGGGCCCGGTCATTGGCCGCCAGGGTCAGGCCGGCGCGCAGCTCCTGGCCGGCCTCGGTCCAGCGACCGATCTGGGCCAGGGCGGCGGCGCGGCGCGCGCGCGGATCGGCGGTCAGCAGGCGGTTCAGCGAGACGACGTCGGGGCCGGCGTGGCTGGCCTTGGCCAGGAGCTCGGCGATCGGATCGGCGGCGTTTTGGGCGGCCTCGCCGGCCAGGCTGATCTGGCGGGCGGCGATCATGCCGTAGAAGGTCTCGGGCGAGCCGGCGGCCAGGCGCAGCAGGTCGTGGGCGTCGGTCCGGACGCCGCTGGCCTCGGCGGCGCGGGCGGCCCAGAAGGCGGCGGCCGAGCGCAGCCATTCGTCCTGCGACCCGTCGCGGGCGACGCGCTCGAAGAAGCCGCGGGCCTGGGGGAAGGCCTGCAGGCGGAACGAGGCCAGGCCGGCGATCCACAGCTCGCCGGTCTTCGAGGCCAGGGTGAGGGCCTTCTTCACGTCGCCGGAATAATAGGCCTCGCGGGCGGCGCGGGCCTTGTCGGGGGTCGAGGTCCCGGGCTTGACGTAGAGGGCCGGGGCCTTGGGCGCGGCGACGCGGGCCGGCTTGCGCTTCAGGGCCAGGGCGTAGACCCGCTCGGCCCCGGCCTGGTCGCCATAGCTGCCAAGCCAACCCGTCAGCTCGCCATAGGGGGCCGAATAGGCCTGCGGGTGCATCAGCTTGGTCAGGCCCAGCGGGCCGGCCAGGCTCTTGTCGCGGGTGTTGGCGAAGGCCGCCTGGGCGGCGTCGAAATCGCCGCGGTCGGTGGCGGCGAAGGCCGCGGCGTAATAGCCGGCGTCGACGTTGGACAGCGGTTCCAGCCCGGCGGCGTGGGCGGCCAGGCCGCCAAAGAGGCACAGGACGAAGGCCGACAGGGCGGCCAGGAGGCGGGCGGGAAGCGTCATGCGTTGCTGCGCGGCCTCCCCCGTTTCGACTGGTCCACGCCAAGTCCTAGTGGGGACGATCGGGGCGATCAAGCCTTTCGGACAGAGTTAACAGATCCTGCCAGGCTTTCTTCTTGGCTGCCGGCTGACGCAGCAGGAAAGCCGGGTGCAGCGTCGGCAAGGCGGGCAATTCGAGGCCGCCGTCGGCGGCGCTCCATTCGAACCACCGGCCGCGCAGCGACAGGATTCCCTCCTCCCGCTTCAGCATCGACTTGGCCGCCGCGCCGCCCACCAGCAGCAGCATTCTCGGCTTCACCAGGGCGATGGCCCGCTCGACGAACGGGGCGCAGACCGCCTGTTCGACCGGGGTCGGGGTGCGGTTGCCGGGCGGCCGCCAGAACACGGTATTGGTGATGAACACCCGGTCGGTCAGCTGGGCGGCGGCCAGCATGCGGTCGAGCAGCTTGCCGGCCCGGCCGACGAACGGCGCGCCCTGCAGGTCCTCCTCGGCCCCCGGGCCTTCGCCGATGATCATCAGCGGCGCGTCGGCGACGCCGCGCGAAAACACCGCCTGGCGAGCGCCCTGGGTCTTCAGCGGGCAGCCGTCGAAGGCGGCGATGGCGGCGGCCAGCTGCGCGAGGTCGGCGCAGGCCGCGGCGGCGAGCTTGGCCTGTTCGATCGCCGCGGCGATGTCGAGGCCGGGCGGGCCGCCGGCGGGCGG
>JAQGIN010000099.1 GCA_028291125.1 Caulobacter sp. | reverse complement strand
GCCTCGTCCTGGGTGCAGACCCCCACCGGGCAGGTGTTGGAATGGCACTGACGGACCATGATGCAGCCCATGGCGATCAGCGAGGCGGTGCCGATGCCGTATTCCTCGGCCCCCAGCATGGCGGCGATGACCACGTCGCGGCCGGTGCGGATGCCGCCATCGGTGCGCAGCACCACCGAGTGGCGCAGGTTGTTGAGGGTCAGCACCTGGTTGGCTTCCGACAGCCCCATTTCCCAGGGGCCGCCGGCGTATTTCACCGAGGTCTGGGACGAGGCGCCGGTGCCGCCGACATTGCCGGCCACCAGGATGACGTCGGCTTTCGCCTTCGCGACCCCGGCGGCGATGGCCCCGATGCCGGTGGCCGAGACCAGCTTCACCGTCACCCGGGCGTCGGGGTTGATCTGCTTCAGATCGTAGATCAGCTGGGCCAGGTCCTCGATCGAATAGATGTCGTGGTGCGGCGGCGGGCTGATCAGCATCACCCCGGGCGTCGCATGCCGGAGACGCGCGATCATCTCGGTGACCTTGAAGCCGGGCAGCTGGCCGCCTTCTCCAGGCTTCGCCCCTTGGGCGACCTTGATTTCGATCTCGCGACACTGGTTGAGATATTCGGCGGTGACGCCAAACCGCCCCGAGGCCACCTGCTTGATGGCGCTGTTGGGGTTGTCGCCGTTCGGCAGCGGCTTGTAGCGGGCGCTGTCCTCGCCGCCCTCGCCGGACACTGACTTGGCGCCGATGCGGTTCATGGCGATGTTCAGCACGCCGTGGGCCTCGGGGCCCAGGGCGCCCAGGCTCATGCCCGGCGTGACGAAGCGCTTGCGGATCTCGTTGACGCTCTCGACCTCGTCGGTGGCGATCGGGGCGCGGTCCGAGCGCCAGTCGAGCAGGTCGCGCAGCTGGATCGGCTTTTGGGTGCGCAGGCCGTTGGCCCAGCGCTGATAGAGCTCGTAGTCGCCGGTGTCGCAGGCGCTCTGCAGGGTGTGGATCAGCCGCGCCTCGAAGGCGTGGGCCTCGCCCGAGCGGCGCACCTTGTAGAGGCCGCCGACCGGCAGGGCGACGGCGGCGCCGTCCCAGGCCTTGCGATGCAGCTCGACCGCCTTGCTCTCCAGCCCGGCCAGGCCGATGCCGGAGATCCGCGACGGCATGCCGGGGAAGAACTCGGCGGCCAAGGCGCGCGACAGGCCGACGGCCTCGAAATTATAGCCGCCGCGATAGGACGAGATGACGCTGATGCCCATCTTGGAGATGATTTTCAGCAGGCCGCCCTCGATGGCGGTCTTGAAGTTCAGGCAGACGTCGCGCAGCGACTTGTCGCCGAGCAGGCCGCGCTCCAGCCGGTCCTGGAAGCTTTCCTGGGCCAGATAGGCGTTGACCGCCGTCGCCCCGACCCCGACCAGGACCGCGAAATAGTGGGTGTCGAGGCACTCGGCCGAGCGGACGATGATCGAGACGTAGGAGCGCAGGCCCTTGGCCACCAGGTGGGCGTGGACGCCGCCGGTGACCAGGATCATCGGCATGGTGACGCGGTCGGGGCCGCTGGCCTCGTCGGTCAGGACGATGACGCCGCAGCCGCGCAGGGCGGCGTCCTCGGCCTCGGCCCGCACGCGGTCGAGATTGGCCCGCAGGGCGTCGCCGGGGCGCGCCTCGTCGGCCGGCAGTGGCATGGTGGCGTCGATCACCGCCACGCTCTTCTCGCCGATCAGTCCGACCACGCGGTCGTACATGCCGGTGGTCAAGACCGGGCTTTCCAGCACATAGACGTCGGTCTGGGCGGCGTCCTGGGCCAGGATGTTGCCGAGGTTCTTAAACCGGGTCTTCAGGCTCATGACGCCGGTCTCCCGCAGGGGGTCGATCGGCGGATTGGTCACCTGGCTGAAGTTCTGCCGGAAGAAGTGGCTGAGCGGCCGGTACTTTTCCGACAGCACGGCCAGCGGGGCGTCGTCGCCCATCGAGCCGACGGCCTCCTTGCCCTCCTCGACCATCGGCGCGAGGACCATTTCCAGGTCCTCCAGGCTGAAGCCGGCGGCGGCCTGGCGGCGGGTCAGCTCCTCGCGGCCGTAGCGGCGCGGTTCCGGCCCGGGGCCGATCTGCTTTTCGAGATCGACGATGTTGCCCAGCCACTCGGTGTAGGGGTGGCGCTCGGCCAGTTCGTCGATGATCTGGTCCTCGCCGTAGAGCCGGCCTTCCAGCAGGTCGATGGCGATCATTCGGCCCGGCGCGATGGCCAGCTTGCGGGTGATGCGGTTCTCGGCGACGCCGCACATGCCGGCCTCGGAGCCCATGATCACCAGGCCGTCGTCGGTATAGGCCACGCGCAGCGGCCGCAGGCCCGAGCGGTCCTTGCCGGCCACCACCCAGCGGCCATCGGTGGCGCACAGGGCGGCCGGGCCGTCCCACGGCTCCATCACCGCGTTGCAGTATGAGTAGAGCGCCTTGTGCGAGGCGGTCATGTGCTCGTTGGCGGCTTCCGGCACCAGCAGGGCCTTGGCCATCGGCGCGTCGCGGCCGGCGCGGACCAGCACCTCGAAGGTGTTGTCGAGGCTGGCGCTATCCGAGCCGCCCGGCTGGATCACCGGCTTCACATCGTCGCCGAACTCGCCGAAGGCCTGGGCGGCCATCTTGATCTCGTGCGACTTCATCCAGTTGATGTTGCCCTTGACGGTGTTGATCTCACCGTTGTGGGCCAGCATCCGGAACGGCTGGGCCAGCCGCCATTCGGGGAAGGTGTTGGTCGAATAGCGCTGGTGGAAGA
>JAQGIN010000104.1 GCA_028291125.1 Caulobacter sp. | reverse complement strand
GGCGAGGTAGGATTGACACGGCGGCGGGCGCGCGGCACGTCGTCGGCAACGAGGCGAGGGCGGATCTGCCCCGCATGGGAGGAATTCGCGCATGGATTTCGCGCTGAGCGACGATCAGATCGCCATCCAGGACGCCGCGGCGGCGTTCGCGGCGGGACAGCTTGCCCCGCATTCGGCCGCCTGGGATGAGCGCAAGCACTTCCCGGTCGAGGTGCTGCGCCAGGCCGCCGCCCTCGGCTTCGCCGGCATCTATGTCGACGAGGACGTCGGCGGCTCGGCCCTGACCCGGCTCGACGCCTCGATCATCTTCGAGGCCCTCAGCTACGGCGACGTGTCGACCGCGGCCTATCTGACCATCCACAACATGGCCTCGTGGATGATCGACCGCTTCGGCTCGGAAGACCTGCGCCACCGCTATCTGCCGCGGTTGACGACCATGGAGTTGATCGCCAGCTACTGCCTGACCGAGCCCGGCTCGGGCTCCGACGCCGCCAATCTGCGCACCACAGCCAGGCTCGACGGCGACTTCTACGTGCTGGACGGCTCGAAGGCTTTCATCTCCGGCGGCGGGGTGTCGGACGTCTATGTGGTCATGGCCCGCACCGGCGGCGGCGGCGCCAAGGGGATCTCGGCCTTCGTGGTCGAGAAAGGGACGCCCGGCCTGTCGTTCGGGGCCAACGAGCGCAAGCTGGGCTGGAATTCGCAGCCGACGGCGGCGGTCAATTTCGACGGCGTCCGCGTGCCGGTCGCCAACCGCATCGGCCAGGAGGGCGAGGGCTTTCGCTTCGCGATGATGGGGCTGGACGGCGGGCGGCTGAACATCGCCTCCTGCTCGCTGGGCGGGGCCGCCTTCGCCCTCGACACCGCCAAGGCCTATCTCGAGACCCGCAAGCAGTTCGGCAAGTCGCTGAAGGAGTTCCAGGCCCTGCAGTTCAAGCTGGCCGACATGGCCACCGAGCTGGAGGCCGCCCGGCTGATGGTGCGTCGCGCCGCCTTCGCCCTCGACCATCGGCAACCCGACGCCACCAAGCTGTGCGCCATGGCCAAGCGCTTCGCCACCGACGCCGGCTTCTCGATCGCCAACGACGCCCTGCAGCTGCACGGCGGCTACGGCTATCTGCAGGACTATCCGCTGGAGCGCGTTGTCCGCGACCTGCGGGTGCACCAGATCCTGGAAGGCACCAACGAGATCATGCGGGTGATCATCGCCCGCGAGATGTTCCGGCAGTAGGGGGCAAAACCCTCGTCCTTCGACAGGCTCAGGATGAGGGTTTTGAATGCCGGCGCCGAGCCGGTATGGCTTCGCGGCAATGCCGCGCCCGCTTTCAGTAGCCCTCATCCCTGAGCCTGTCGAAGGACGAGGGCCGCCCCACGGACCTGACCGCATGACCGAAGCTCCCGAAGTCCTCGTCCGCGTCGAGAAGAACGTCGGCCGCCTGACCCTCAACCGGCCGGCGGCGCTGCACGCGCTCAACCTGACCATGGTCGAGATCATCACGCAGGCCCTGCTGGCCTGGCGCGAGGATCCCGAGGTCTATCTAGTGCTGATCGACCATGCCGGCGAGCGCGGTTTTTGCGCCGGCGGCGACATCCGCATGCTGGCCCACAGCGGGGCGGGCGATGGGGTCGAGGCGCGGGCCTTCTTCCACGCCGAATACCGGCTCAACCATCTGCTGTTCCACTACGACGCCCCGGTGGTGGCGGTGATGGACGGGGTGGTGATGGGCGGCGGGGTCGGGATCTCGATGCCGGCCCACTATCGGATCGCCACCGAGAAGACGAGCTTCGCCATGCCCGAGACCGGCATCGGCCTGTTCCCCGACGTCGGCGGCGGCTGGTACCTGCCTAGGCTGCCGGGCAAGGCCGGCCTGTGGCTGGCCCTGACCGGGGCGCGGATCAAGGCCGCCGACTGCCTTCGCCTGGGGATCGCCACCCATTTCGTCGAGTTCGGGGCGATCGGCGGGCTGAAGAAGGCCATCATCGCCGATCCGCGGCGCATCGACGACACCCTGGCCAAGTTCCGCGCCGACGCCGGCCGCGCCACGCTGCCGGGCTTCGAGGCCGACCTCAACCGACTGTTCGTCGGCGACAGCGTCGAGCAGATCTTCGAGTTCCTGGCCCTGGACAGCAGCGACTGGGGGCGCGCCCAGCTGGAGATCCTCAAGACCAAGTCGCCTCAGACCTTGAAGGTGGCGTTCCGCCAACTGGCGGCCGGGGCGGCGATGACCGCCTTCGCCGACGAGATGGCCATGGAGTACCGCATCGGCGCCCGCGTCGTTCAGCGCCACGACTTTTTGGAGGGCGTGCGGGCGGTGATCATCGACAAGGACGGCGCGCCGCGCTGGGACCCGGCGACGCTGGAAGGCGTGACCGACGCCCTGCTCGACGAGATTTTCGCCCCGTTGCCGCCGTCGCAGGAATGGACGCCGCTGACGTAGCCACATTGCTGCGCTAACTTGCGGGCAACAAGAAGAAGACCCGTCGGAAGGAAGACCATGCGTACGCCCCTAATCGCTCTCGCCGCCGCGCTCAGCCTCGCCGCCTGCGCCACGACCCCGATGATGGGTCCGCCCCCGCCACCGTCCGGAAACGGCGGCGCCGCCGTCCCCGGCAACATCGCCATGGCCGTGGCCGATCCGGCCCGCCCGGAAGCCGACGTCAAGCGCGACGAGGATCGCCTGCCGCGGCAGGTCCTGGCCTTCGCCGGCGTCAAGCCAGGCGCCAAGGTCGCCGACCTGATCCCCGGCGGCGGCTATTTCACCCGCATCCTCTCCAAGGCCGTGGGGCCGCGCGGCAAGGTCTATGCCTATGTGCCCGACGAGCTGACCAAGTTGGCCAAGCGCGAGCCGGCGGTGAACGCCATCGCCCGCGACCCCAACTACAAGAACGTGGTGGTGATCCTCGACACCTTGCCGGCCTTCAACGCGCCGGAGAAGCTGGACCTGGTGTTCACCGCCCAGAACTATCACGACATGCACGACAAATTCATGGGCCCGGCCGACCTGGGCGTCGTCAACCGCCAGATCTTCAAGGCCCTGAAGCCCGGCGGCGTCTATCTGGTGCTCGACCATGCCGGCCAGGCCGGCTCGGGCCTGCGCGACACCGAGACCCTGCACCGCATCGACCCGGCGGTGGTCAAGGCCGAGGTCACGGCCGCCGGCTTCGTGTTCGAGGGCGAGAGCAAGGTGCTGCGCAATCCCGACGACAAGCACAGCCTTAGCGTCTTCGACCCGTCGATCCGCGCCAAGACCGACCAGTTCATCTACCGGTTCCGCAAGCCCGGCGGCCGGGGGTGAGCCGGGTCGCCTTCATCGGCCTGGGCAATATGGGCGGCGGCATGGCCGCCAACCAGGCCAAGGCCGGACGCGAGGTGGCGGCTTTCGACCTATCCGCTCAGGCCCTGGCGCGGGCCGGGGCGGCGGGCTGCCGGCCGGCGGTCTCGGCCGCCGAGGCCGTGGCCGAGGCGGCGGTGGTGATCACCATGCTGCCGGCCGGCCCGCACGTGCGGGCGGTCTATGAGGACACGGTGCTGCCGAACGCGGCGCCAGGGGCCTTGCTGATCGACTGCTCGACCATTGATGTCGACACCGCCCGGGCGGTGGCCGCCCAGGCCAAGGCGGCCGGCTTTCGCTGCGCCGACGCCCCGGTCTCGGGCGGGATCATGGCCGCCGAGGCCGGGACCCTGGCCTTCATGGTCGGCTGCGACGCCGCCGACTTCGCCGCGGTCGAGCAGGCCTTGGCCCCGATGGCGCGGGTCGTCCTCCACGCCGGCGAGTCCGGGGCGGGGCAGGCGGCCAAGATCTGCAACAACATGCTGCTCGGAATCAGCATGCTGGGAACCTGCGAGGCCTTCGCCCTGGCCGAACGGCTGGGCCTAGCCGCCGACCGGTTCTTCGAGATCGCCTCGCAGTCCTCGGGCCAGTGCTGGTCGGTCTCGACCTATTGCCCGATCCCCGGCGTCGGCCCCCAGACCCCGGCCGATCGCGGCTACGACGGCGGCTTCGCCACGGCGATGATGCTGAAGGACCTGAAACTGGCCCAGGAAGCGGCTGGCCGGGCCGGGGCGGCGACGCCGCTGGGGGCCCAGGCCGAGGCGCTGTACGCCCTGTTCGACCGCCAAGGCTTTGGCCACAAGGACTTTTCGGCCGTCATCCAACTGCTGCGAGGCAAGGTTTCCGAACTCGCTTGAAACATGACGGCACAATCTGTGTGCGACGTTTCGTCTCGGATGAGTAAATCGTAACCAGACCCAATGTGGACAGCGCGGCCCAAGGGTGCAAAAAGCCGCGCAACGTAGAAGGGACCGGCGTCCCCGCGACCTGTGCCGCGAGCCTCGCCGAGCAAGCTGTCATGGACTACAAAGCCGCGTTCCACACCGCCATCGAGCAGATCCGCACCGAGGGTCGCTATCGGGTGTTCGCCGATCTCAAGCGCCATCGCGGGGCGTTTCCGTACGCCACTTGGACCAACGCCCAGGGCGCGGAGTCCGAGGTCGTGGTCTGGTGCAGCAACGACTATCTCGGCCAGGGCCAGAACCCGGTGGTGCTGGACGCCATGCACGCCGCGATCGATTCCCACGGCTCCGGCTCGGGCGGCACGCGCAACATCTCGGGCACCAATCACCACCATGTCGAGCTGGAGGCCGAGCTGGCCGACCTGCACGGCAAGGACGCGGCGCTGCTGTTCACCTCCGGCTACGTGTCCAACGAAGCCAGCCTCAGCGCCCTGCAGAAGATCCTGCCCGGCCTGATCATCTTCTCCGACGCCCTCAACCACGCCTCGATGATCGCCGGCATCCGCAATGGCGGCGGTCCGCGTCACGTGTTCCGGCACAACGACCTGGCGCATCTCGAGGACCTGCTGGCCGCGGCCCCGGCCGACGCGCCCAAGCTGGTGGCCTTTGAGAGCGTCTATTCGATGGACGGCGACATCGCCGACATCGCCGGCACCGTGGCCCTGGCCAAGAAGTACGGCGCCCTGACCTATCTGGACGAGGTCCACGCGGTCGGCATGTACGGCCCGCGCGGCGGCGGCGTCGCCGAGCGCGACGGCCTGATGGACCAGGTCGACATCATCGAAGGCACGCTGGGCAAGGCTTTCGGGGTCATGGGCGGCTATGTCGCCGGCGACACCGAAGTGGTCGACGCCATCCGCCTGTTCGCCTCGGGCTTCATCTTCACCACCTCGCTGCCGCCGGCCCTGACGGCCGGGGCCCTGGCCAGCGTCAAGTGGCTGAAGAGCCATCCCGAGGTCCGCGAGATCCACCAGGAACGCGCCGCCACTCTGAAGGCGATGTTCAAGGCCGCCGGCCTGCCGGTGATGGAGTCCGAAAGCCACATCGTGCCGGTTCTGGTCGGCGACGCCCACCACTGCAAGCTGATCAGCGACATGCTGCTCAGCGACCACGGCGTCTATGTGCAGCCGATCAACTATCCGACCGTGCCGCGCGGCGCCGAGCGTCTGCGCTTCACCCCGACCCCGTTCCACACCGACGAGATGATGAAGACCTTGGTCGGGGCGATGGAAAAGCTGTGGGCTCACTGCAACGTGGCCCGCATGGGCGGCTTCGCGGCCTGACGAAAATGCGGGGTCGGGCTTAGGCCCCGCGCCGCACGCCGCGGCCCAGGCCGATCTTCTTGGCGAAGTCGGAGCGGCGAGCGGCGTAGGCTGGCGCGACCATCGGATAGTCCGGCGGCAGGCCCCATTTACGGCGGTAGTCCTCGGGGCTCATGTCGTAGTGCGAGCGCAGATAGCGCTTGAGCATCTTCAGCCGCTTCCCGTCCTCGAGGCAGACGATGTAGTCGTGCTGCACCGAGCGCGAGATCGGCACCGCCGGCTTGGCCTTTTCGGCCGGCCGCGGCGTCTCATGCGAGCCCAGGGTGGTCAGGGTGGCGTGGACCGAGCGGATCAGCTCCGGAATCGCCGTCTGCGAGACGGTGTTCTGGCCGACATAGGCGGCGACGATCTCGGCGCTCAGGCGAAGAAGGTCCTGCGTCTCGGCGCCTTGCGCGCCCATTTCGTCATTCAACGACGCCATGCGACCCCCGTCTGTCACTCAAGTCCACAATCGGCTCACCAATGATCAATTGGCCCGATTGGTCAGCAACGCGCGTGTCTCGGAGCGGTTCCGATTGATCGCGGCGCGAAGGGGGTTAAAGAAGGCGCCACTGACTCCCCGCAGCCCCAGGAGAGCGTCGATGACCGCACCGGCTTCCAAACTGACCGCCGCCAACAACGCCTTCTTCGGCGATGACCTGGCCACCGCCGACCGCGCGATCTTCGACCGCATCGGGCTGGAGCTGGATCGGCAGCAGAACCAGATCGAACTGATCGCCTCGGAGAACATCGTCTCGCGCGCGGTGCTGGAGGCCCAGGGCTCGATCCTGACCAACAAGTACGCCGAGGGCTCTCCGGGCACGCGCTATTACGGCGGCTGCGAATATGTCGACGAGATCGAGACCCTGGCCATCGAGCGCGCCAAGACGCTGTTCGGGGCGGGCTTCGCCAACGTGCAGCCGCACTCGGGCTCGCAGGCCAACCAGGCGGTGTTCATGGCCCTGCTGCAGCCGGGCGACACCTTCCTGGGCATGGATCTGGCGGCCGGCGGCCACCTGACCCACGGCAGCCCGGCCAACCAGTCGGGCAAGTGGTTCAAGCCGGTGTCCTACACCGTGCGCACCCAGGACCAGCTGATCGATTATGACGACGTCGCCGAGGTGGCGCGACGCGAGAAGCCCAAGCTGATCATCGCCGGCGGCAGCGCCTACAGCCGGGTCATCGACTTCGCCAAGTTCCGCGAGATCGCCGACAGCATCGGCGCCTATCTGATGGTCGACATGGCCCACTTCGCCGGCCTGGTGGCCGGCGGGGCCTATCCCAGCCCGATCCCGCACGCCCACGTGGTCACCACCACCACCCACAAGACCCTGCGCGGGCCGCGCGGGGGCATGGTGCTGACCAATGACGAGGCGATCATCAAGAAGGTCAATTCGGCGGTGTTCCCTGGCCTGCAGGGCGGGCCGCTGGAGCACGTCATCGCCGCCAAGGCCGTGGCCTTCGGCGAGGCCCTGCGCCCCGAATTCAAGCTTTACGCCCGCCAGGTGATCGACAACGCCCGGGCGTTGTCGGAAGCCCTGCTGGCCAGCGGCGTCCACATCGTCTCGGGCGGCACCGACAGCCACCTGATGCTGGTCGACCTGCGGCCCAAGGGCGTCACCGGCCGCGACACCGAGCACAGCCTCGAACGGGCCCACATGACCTGCAACAAGAACGGCGTGCCGTTCGACACCGCGCCGTTCACCGTCACCTCGGGCGTGCGCCTGGGCACCCCGGCCGGCACCACCCGCGGCTTTGGCGTCGCCGAGTTCACCCGGGTCGGCCAGCTGATCGGCGAGGTCGTCAACGGCCTGGCCGCCCATGGCGCCGACAACAACGCCGAGGTCGAGGCCAAGGTGCGCGAGGAAGTCCTGGCCTTGACGGCGCGCTTCCCGATCTACAACTAATAGAACCGAGCCAGCCGGGGAGGGCTAGATCATGCGCTGCCCGTTCTGCGGTCACGCCGAAAGCCAAGTGAAGGACAGCCGCCCGTCGGAAGACGGGGCGGCGATCCGTCGCCGCCGGCTGTGCCCCGAATGCGGCGGTCGCTTCACCACCTTCGAGCGCGTGCAGTTGCGCGAACTGACCATCCTCAAGCGGTCGGGCCGCCGTTCGCCGTTCGATCGCGAGAAGCTGGTGCGCTCGGTGTCGATCGCCACCCGCAAGCGCCCGGTCGATCCCGAGCGGGTCGAACGGATGATCAACGGCATCGTCCGGCAGCTGGAAAGCATGGGCGAAACCGAACTGCCCAGCGCGGCGGTCGGCGAAATGGTCATGAAGGCGCTCAAGGCGCTCGATGACGTGGCCTATGTCCGCTACGCCTCGGTTTATCGCGACTTTCGAGAAACTAGCGATTTCGCAAAGTTTCTAGGCGAAGAAGGTCTGAGCGAAATCGCCGAGGACGAGCTTTAGGCGCATTCTGTGATTCGATTACGGTAGGGAAGGTCGGCGGAAGCCGACGCCGACCGGGGAGCTTGAGGCATGTTGGACGACAAGATTCGCCTGTTGATCGTGGAGGCCCGGCGCAATTCGGCGATCTCCGACGAGCTGCTGCGCGGCGCCACCCAGGCGCTCGACGCCTTCGGGGCGGACTATGACGTGCTGACGGTCTCCGACACCCTGCAGATTCCCGGCGTGGTGGCCCTGGCCGAAGAGGCCGGCAACCGCCCGGTCGGCGTGCGCTATGACGGCTTCGTGGCCCTGGGCTGCGTGATCCGCGGCGAGACCTATCATTTCGAGATCGTCGCCAACGAGACGGCGCGCGGCCTGCAGGACCTGACGATCGGCCGGCGCCTGGCCATCGGTTACGGCGTGCTGACCGTCGACGACGAGGAGCAGGCCTGGACCCGGGCTCGGGTGTCCGAAGGCGATCGCGGTGGCGCGGCGGCCCGGGCCTGCCTCGAGGTCGTCGGCCTGAAGCGGCAATTGCTGGGCCAGGCGCGATGAATAAGCGCATCCAACCCCGGTCGGTGTCGCGGCTCGCCGCCGTCCAGGCCCTGTATCAGATGGAGGTCTCCGGGGTCGGCGTCGACGCCGTGGTTCGCGAGTTCTCCGAGCACCGCTTCGATCGCGACGTCGAGGACGCCGAAGGCGAGCGGCTGGCCCAGGCCGATGAAGGCTTTTTCTCGGACCTGGTGAAGGGGGTGGTGTCCGAACAGGGCGCCATCGACAGCGCCGTGGTTCGCCGCCTGGCCTCGGGCTGGCGGCTGGAACGCCTCGACGCCACCGCCCGCGCCATCCTGCGCGCCGGCGCCTATGAATTGATCCGCCGGCCGGACGTGCCCACCGAAGTGGTGATCGACGAATATGTCGAGATCGCCAAATCCTTCTTCGAGGGGGCGGAATCCGGCTTCATCAATGGCGCCCTGGACGCAATCGCCCGCGATGCCCGAGCCTGAAGAAGATTCCTGGTTCGACGACGACACGCCGGAAACGGCGGGTCCGCTCGACGAATTCGACCTGATCGCCCGCCTGCTGCGGCCGCTGACTCGTGGCGATCCGGCGGCGCTGGACCTGCTGGACGACGCCGCGGTGCTGCCGTCGCGCCCCGGCTTCGATCTGGTGATCACCAAGGACGCCATGGTGGCCGGCGTGCACTTCCTCGCCGCCGAGGCCCTCGACGTGGTGGCGCGGCGGCTGCTGCGCACCAATCTGTCCGACCTCGCCGCCAAGGGGGCCGAACCCTACGGCTATTTCCTCGCCGTCGGCTGGCCGTCGGGGACCGACTTCGTGGCCCGCGAGACCTTCGCGCAAGGCCTGGCCAAGGACGGCGAAATCTTCGACCTGACGCTGTTGGGCGGCGACACCGTGACCACCTCCGGGCCGATGGTGATGTCGGCGACCTTCCTGGGCTGGGTTCCGGCCGGTGAAGCGGTGCTGCGGCGCGGCGCGCGGCCGGGCGACCGACTGATGGTCAGCGGCACCATCGGCGACGGCTGGCTGGGCCTGCTGACCCAGTGGGGCGAGGTCGCCGATCCCGACGGCCACCTGCTGCGCCGCTACCGGTTGCCCGAACCGCGCCTAGGCCTGCGCGCGGCGCTGCGCGGCCACGCCAAGGCGGCGGCCGACGTCTCCGACGGTCTGCTGGCCGACGCCGATCACGTGGCCCGGGCCAGCGGCTGCGGCGTGCGGGTCGATCTCGAGCGCCTGCCGCTGTCGGCCCCGGCCCGCGCCTGGCTGGCGGCCCAGCCGGAAGC
>JAQGIN010000552.1 GCA_028291125.1 Caulobacter sp. | reverse complement strand
TTGTACAGCGCCACGAACACCTTGCGCACGGCGCTCGACAGCCCCTCGTCCAGCGTGAAGCGCTCACGGCTCCAGTCGCAGGACGCGCCCAGGCGACGCAGCTGATTGACGATCTCGCCGCCGCTTTCGGCCTTCCAGGCCCAGACCTTGTCGACGAAGGCCTCACGGCCCAGCTCGCGGCGGCCGACATTGCCGGCGGCGGCCAGCTGGCGCTCGACCACCATCTGGGTGGCGATGCCGGCATGGTCGGTGCCCGGCAGCCACAAGGCGGCCTTGCCGCGCATGCGGTGGAAGCGGGTCAGCACGTCCTGCAGCGTATTATTCAGCGCGTGGCCGATGTGCAGGGATCCCGTCACATTGGGCGGCGGGATGACGATGACGAACGGCTCGGCGTTCGGGTCGTCGGTCGGTTTGAAGGCTCCGGAGGACTCCCACGCGGCGTACAGGCGCGGTTCGACGGATTTGGGATCGAAGGTCTTTTCAAGCATGGCGCTGCGGGTATGCCATCTGCGGCCGCCCCGCGAAACCGGATCGGCGGTGTTTTCAGGGCTGGGAACGGAAAAAGGCGACCGCGGCAAGCGGTCGCCTCTTCATCGGCGCGCCAGGCGCGCCGCGTTTCGGGTCGAGATCAGCCGCCGACGCGGCCGCGGGCGATGCGCTGGACTTCTTCCTCGACCTTCAGCTCGACGATGCGCGGAAGATTGTCGTCCAGCCACTGCTTGAGCAGCGGCCGCAGCAGTTCGCGGACCACGTCGTCGAGGGTGCGTTCGTCGCGCGGCATGCCGATGGCGGCCGACAGGCTGCCGAAGGCGCTGGCGGCCAGGCCGGCGGCGTGGTCGCCGACCAGGTTCTCGGCCACTTCCTCGCGCGAGAAGTTCGGGATCGACGTCGTGGTTTCCGGCTCCGGTTCGGGGGCCGGCGGCGAATAGACGTCGATGTCGCCGACGCTTTCCACCGGTTCGGGTTCGGGCTCGATCGGATCGGTCAGCTCGAGCACGTCCTCGCCGGACTCGGCGGCCACGGACTCGGATTCCGGTTCGGCGACGAATTCGGGGGCGGATTCGGGCTCAACGCTCTCGGGTTCGGCCGCTTCCGGAGCCTCGGCCTCGACCTCGGCCGGCGTGTCATCCTCGGAGATGATGCGCCGGATGGAGGCGAGGATCTCCTCCATGGTCGGTTCTTGCGTGGTCTGATCGGACATGTGCGCGGCCGTAATGAAGGGGTACGAATCCTTGGACGGCTGTATTCAGTCGTCCGACGCCGATGGTGCAGACTTGCGCGGCTTAAGCAAGCTCCAGTATTCCCCGAAGGCGAAATCGGCCGCCGAGCGGGCTACTTAGTCGCAGCGACCGATTTCACCGCCGGGGCGCCGATCTTGTCAATCGCCTGAACCGCCGGCTCCCACGGCACGAAGCCAAAGCTGTGGGTGACACGGTCATAGGAGGCCTTCGGATCATAGCGCTCGACGCCCGGCGCCAGGGTGGCGACGTTCAGCGAGCCCATGGCCTGCAGCACGCCGGCGCTGGCGACATATTCGTCGTGACGGGCGACCACCAGGGCCACCTCGGCGTTGCGCAGCTCCTGCTCCTGGTTCAGCACGTCCAGGGTGGTGCGCAGACCAACCTGCTGCTCCTGGCGCACGCCCTCGAAGGCGATGCGGGCGGCCCGGACCTGCTCCTCGTTGGAGACCAGGTTGGCGCGCGAGGCCAGCAGCGTGCTCCAGGCGTTGGACACCTGCTGCAGCACGGTGCGCTGAGCGCCCTCGACGGCGATGCGGGCGGCGTTCTCGCGCTCGCGGGCGGCGCGGATCTGCGACGAGGTCAGGCCGCCGGTGAACAGCGGGATCGAGGCGGTCACCGAGCCGCTGAGGTTGCGATCATAGTCGTCGAACTGCGAGCCGACGCCGCCGGACTGGCCGGCCGCATAGCCGAGCCCGGCGCGGGCCGACACGGTCGGACGGGTCGCCGCCTTGGCCAGGGCCACGCGAGCGGCGGCGGCCTGGGCGGCGTAGCGGGCTGACTGCACCTGCGGGTTATTGGCGTCGGCGGCCTCGAAGGCCTGTTCGACCGAGGGCGGCAGCAGCGAGGCCAGGGAGGGCTCGGCGGCCAGGTCGGTGGGGTTCTGGCCGACCACGGCGGCGTAGGCCGCGCGGCTGATGGCCAGGGCGCCTTGAGTGGACGACAGGGTCGCCTTGGCGGCGGCCAGGCGGGCCTGGGACTGGGCGACGTCGGTGCGGGTGATCTCGCCGACGTCGAAGCGGGCCTGGGACTCGTCGAGCTGGCGCTGCAGGACGGCGACATTGTCCTGGGCGATGCGCAGGCGCTCCTGGTCGCGGCGCACGTCGACATAGGCCTGGATGACGCTGGCCAGCACGCTCTGCTCGACGCCGCGCAGGCCCTCGCGGCTCGACAGCACATCGGCCTCGGCCGCCGACAGGTTCGCCGAGGCGCGGCCACCGGTGTAGAGCGGCTGCGACAGCGCCAGGCTGGCGCTGCTGCCGCTGGCGTTGGCGTGATCGACGGCGCTGGTGCCGGCGTCGGGCAGGCCGTCGCCGTTGCGGTCGATGAAGCGGTCGTTGGCGTAGTCGGTGCGCTGGCCGGTGACGTCGGCCGAGGCGTTGAGGGTCGGCCGGAACGCGGTCTTGGCCTGAACGACGCTTTCGTCCGTGGCCCTTTGGCTGGCGCGCTGCTGCTGCAGGGTGGGGTTGGTCTGATAGGCCAGGGTGATGGCGTCGGTCAGAGTTTCCGCGTGAGAGACGGACGCCAACGCGGCCACCAGGCCCATGCTGCAAGCGGCGGCCAGCAAGCTCGCCCGACGGCTATTCGTCATCGAAATTCTATCCCCAAACCACACGCGACCCGCGTTCTCTATGAACGCCTGTAAGTCGGGCCGCCAGCCTTCGCCAGTTAAGCTTTTTTCACGCGGACGTTGCGGAGGTGTTTCCGAACCGACGTAACCTAGAACGCGAAACCCAGGGCCGGGGCGAAACCGGCCATCACCGGCGGGGTGGAATCGAACACTGGACGACGCCCGACCCCGTCGGCGGCCCGCACATAGATCGTGGCCCGACCGACCGGGCCGTCGCGCTCGACCACGCCGAGGCGGCCGTTCAGGGCCAGGGCCGCGGTCCAACTGGCCGGGGCCTGGGCCACCGCGCCTTCGCAGATGATCAGATCGTAGTCGCCGGCCGGGACCGCCGTCAGATCGCCGGCCTCCAGCCGCGTCACCGTCAGGCCCATGGTCTCGAGCACGGCCGCCGCATAGGGGGCGGCGATGGCCAGGGCCCGCTCGCCGGCGGTCGGACGCAGAAACTGCAGCAGCTTGCCCAGGTCGCGCGGCCGCAGCAGCCAGCGGCCGGGGGCGTATTCGACCTCGGCGTCGGCATAGGCCAGATAGGCCTTGCCGGCCGGCACGCAGGTTTCGCGCGCCACGACGCGCAGGGCGTCCTGCAGCGGCAGGTCGGTGACGTCGGCGGTGCGAATCTGGCTTTCCACCATGTTCAGCCGCGCGGCCGCGAAATCGGAGCTCATGGAATCCCTCGAAGGGCTGATCGTTCGAGGGCTTATAGGTCCGCCGTCGAGGTCAAGGCAATGGAGGCCGACCTAGTCCTTGGCGCGTTCCTGGTACGAGCTGTCCTCGGTGAGGATGACGATGCGCACGCCGACGGCGATATAGGGTGGCACCATGGTGCGCACGCCGTTGGTCAGGATCGCCGGCTTGTAGGACGACGAGGCCGTCTGGCCCTTCACCGCCGGTTCGGTCTCCATCACTTCCAGGGTCACGGTGCGCGGCAGGTCGATGGCGATCGGCACGTCGTTGTGGGTCGACAGCGCGACGGTCATGCCCTCTTGCAGGAACGGCGCAGCGTCGCCGACCATTTCCACGCTGGCCGTGTACTGGTCGAAGCTTTCCGGGTTCATGAAGTGGAAGCCGTCGGCGTCTTGGTACAGGAAGGTGTGGTCGCGCTGGTCGACGAAGGCGCGCTCGACCTGTTCGGTGGTGCGGTAGCGCTCGGCCACCTTCACCCCGTCGGAGATGCGGCGCATGTTCAACTGGGTCACCGGGGTGCCCTTGCCGGGATGGATGTTGTCGACGGTCAGGACGACATAGAGCTTGCCGTCCATGTCGACGACGTTGCCTTTGCGGAGCGAGCTTGCAGCGACCTTCACGGTAATATCCTTGGATCTCGCGCCCGGCCGGAGCGGCCCGCGCGATTGTGCTAATCAACGGCTTTACGCGCTCCTATACCGATCCTGCTCAAGATCGCCAGTCGTCGTTCGCTTCTTTCAGGTCCCCAGCCTTGCCCACCCCCCTGCCCTCGCCCTGGTGGCGGCCCGAGAACCACCAGGACCGGCGGCCGTTCCTGCTGGCCCGCAACCGCATCGCCAAGGCGGTGCGCGCCTGGTTCGAGGCCGAAGACTTCGTCGAGGTCGAGGCCGCCGCCCTGCAGATCTCGCCCGGCAACGAGGCGCACCTGCACGCCTTCGCCACCGAGGCTGTCACCCTCGACGGGGCCCACAGCCCGCTCTACCTGCACACCTCGCCGGAATTCGCCTGCAAGAAGCTGCTGGCGGCCGGCGAGCGGAAGATCTTCGATTTCGCCAAGGTCTGGCGCAACCGCGAACGCGGGCCGCTGCACCACCCCGAATTCACCATGCTGGAATGGTATCGGGCCGAGCAGCCCTACGAGACCCTGATGGCCGACTGCGCGGCGCTGCTGGCCCTGGCCGCCGAGACGGCGGGGGCGAAGCGCTTCGAGTTCCGCGACAAGGTCGCCGACCCATTCGCCGCGCCCGACAAGGTCACGGTCGCCCAGGCCTTCGACCGCTTCGCCGGTCTCGACCTCTTGGCCACCGTCGCCGCCGACGGGACCACCGACCGCGACGCCCTGGCCGCCGCCGCCAGGGCCGCCGGAATCCGCGTCGCCGCCGACGACACCTGGGCCGACGTCTTCAGCCGGGTGATGGTCGAGCGGGTCGAGCCGCGGTTGGGGATCGGACGGGCCACCATCCTCTGCGAATATCCCGTCGCCGAGGCGGCCCTGGCCCGGCCCAAGCCCGGCGACCCGCGCGTGGCCGAGCGTTTCGAGCTCTATGCCTGCGGCGTCGAACTGGCCAACGCCTTTGGCGAACTGACCGACGCCGCCGAACAGCGCCGCCGCTTCGCCGCCGAGATGGACGAGAAGGCGAGGGTCTATGGCGAGCGCTATCCGATCGACGAGGACTTCCTGGCGGCTCTGGACCACATGCCGCAGGCCTCCGGCTCGGCCCTGGGTTTCGACCGCCTGGTGATGCTGGCTGTCGGCGCGCGGCGCATCGAGCAGGTGCTGTGGGTTCCGGTGACCGAGACGCCGTGAATTTGCCTTCTCGGCCTTCATGCGCCATAGGCTCGCCGCTCCCATGACCGCCAACGCCACCCTTCGCAGCCCCGAGGCGCTGGCCCGCGCCGGCCTGATCGCCCCCGACCGCCTGCCGGCCCTGGAGCGGGTGGCGGCGCGGTACGCGGTGGCGGTCACCCCGGCCATGGCCGAACTGATCGACCCGGCCGACCCCGCCGACCCGATCGCCCGCCAGTTCCTGCCCGACGCGGCCGAGCTCGACACCTTAGCCATCGAAAGCGGCGACCCGATCGGCGACTTCGCCCACAGCCCGGTCGAGGGAATCGTCCACCGCTATCCCGACCGGGTGCTGCTCAAGCCCACCCACACCTGCGCCCTCTATTGCCGGTTCTGCTTCCGCCGCGAGATGGTCGGCCCCGAGGGCCTGCGGCCGCTGTCGCCGGAGGCGCTGGACGCGGCCCTGGCCTATATCGCCGAGCGGCCACGGATCTGGGAGGTGATCGTCACCGGTGGTGATCCGCTGGTGCTGTCGCCGCGCCGGCTGCGGGCGCTTATGGATCGGCTGGGCGCCATCGACCATGTGAAGGTGATCCGCTTCCACACCCGGGTGCCGGCCGTCGATCCGCGGGCCGTCACCGACGCCCTCGTCGCCGCCCTCAAATGCTCGGGCAAGGCGGTCTATGTCGCCCTGCACGCCAACCATCCGCGCGAGCTGACGCCCGCTGCCCGCGCCGCCTGCGCCAGGATCGTCGACGCCGGCCTGCCGATGGTCGGCCAGACGGTGCTGCTGGCCGGGGTCAACGACGATCCCGATGTGCTCGAGGCGCTGCTGCGGGCCATGGTCGAGACCCGGATCAAGCCCTACTACCTGCACCACGGCGACCTGGCCCCCGGCACCGGCCACCTGCGCACCTCGGTGGCCGACGGCCAAGCGGTGATGCGGGCCCTGCGCGGCCGGCTGTCGGGCCTGGCCCAGCCGACCTATGTGCTCGACATCCCTGGCGGCCACGGCAAAGTCCCGATCGGCCCCGGCTATCTGAGCGATGACGGCCGGGTGGTCGAGGATCCGCAAGGCGTCGCCCACCGCTACTCGCCGACCGCCGAGGGGTAGGCCTGGCCATTTGGCGGCGGGCCCGCGGACGATTGATTAACGTCTCGTTAACCGAACCAACCCACCGTCGGCCCGTCTTCCTTGAAGACACCCACCATCACTGACTTTGCACAGCCCGGCTCTCGAGCCGGGCTTTTTTTCGGCCCGAATCGCTTGCGTCCCCAAGACCGGGCGGCTATAGCCCCTCCTCTTCCTGAGGCCACCTGATCCGCGGTAGCTCAGTGGTAGAGCAGCCGGCTGTTAACCGGCTGGTCGTAGGTTCGAATCCTACCCGCGGAGCCAGCCTCTCTTTGTCCGACCCGGACACATGGGTGACAGAACGTCCCTAAGACATAGGTGACAACCTCGGGCCGAACGGGTTGTCGAGGGGCTGCAGGGTTTTCTGCTCCAAATCGATAAAGCCCAGATCGTAGCGCATGAAGCGACGATTAGGCTCTCGATCTGAGGCGGCAACTGGTTGGCGTAGCGGACAGGTCGACGTGATCGATCCGTCAAGGCCTCCAGGCCCGCTTCCTTATAGCGATCGTAGATCTTGTAACCGGTCTTCCTGGAGATCCCGAACTCGCGGCAGACCTCGCTCATCGTCTCGCCGTCCAGTAGCCGGCTTACGAACCGCAGGCGCTCGTCCATCACCGAACACTCCTTCCACGGCATCAACACCTCCCGCTCTGAAGCGGAAAGTGTCACCCATGTGTCCGGTACGGTCTGTCACCCATGTCTCGGGTCGCTCATTCCCGCCGTGATCGGCGGACTCCTAGCCCCACAGCTTCCACCACGGCCGCGCCGTGAGCGCGTTCACGGTCTGAGCGTCGCGGTCCTCGCAGCGGCGGACAATCTCGAGGCTGGCCGTCGTGCGGTCATTGGCCTGATCCAGCCTTCCAGTCTGGGCGTCTCCGAACGCGATCCAATCCCCCACCGTCTCGCCCACCGGCAGATCGGCCCCGGCGACGCCGGCGCGCCAGCCGTCAGGAACCAGGGTCGAGCAGCTGCTGGCAGGCCGGTTGACGGCGATAGGCGTCGCGCAGGCACAGAGCCCGGCGGCCAGCGGCGTCGACAGGAGCGCGCACCGTATCGCCAGCGCCATCGGCGGCCTTGATCTGGACATCGTTTTTCCTCGTGAGGTCGGTGGAGGCGGTCTCGGCTGCGGACTGGCCGACGACCACGGCGGCGGCGTCGGTGGCGGCCCGCCCCGCGCCCTGGGCGATGATCTGGCCCGCCTTGGCCCGGGCGGCGGCCTGGCGGG
>JAQGIN010000536.1 GCA_028291125.1 Caulobacter sp. | reverse complement strand
CGGGCGCGAAAGCGGGCGAGGGGAGGGTGACCGCATGGCTGGGCCGAAGCTGAAGGCGCTGCGCTGGTGGATGATCGGCCTGATCATGCTGGGCGCGGTGATCAACTATCTGACCCGCAGCACCCTGGGGGTCGCCGCCCCCACCCTGATGACCGACCTGGGCATCACCACCCAGCAATATTCCTGGATCACCGCCACCTTCCAGCTGGGCATCATGCTGCAGCCGATCAGCGGCTATGTGCTCGACGTCATCGGGCTGAAGACCGGCTTCGCGATCTTCGCCACCGCCTGGTCGCTGATCACCATGGCCCATGGCCTGGCCCACAGCTGGCCGGCCTTCGCCGGCCTGCGCGGCCTGCTGGGCCTGGCCGAGGGCTCGGCCAATCCAGCCGGCATGAAGGCGGTGTCCGAATGGTTCCCGGCCAAGGAGCGCGGCCTGGCCGGCGGGGTCTATAATATCGGGGCCTCGATGGGCTCGGTGCTGGCCCCGCCGCTCGTGGCCTGGGCGATCATCGCCTATGACTGGCGCACCGCCTTCGTCATCGCCGGGGCCCTGGGCCTGGTCTGGGTGGTGCTGTGGCTGCGCTTCTACCAGTCGCCGGCCAAGCATCCGGGCCTGTCGGACGCCGAGCGGGCCCACATCGCCGCCGGCCAGGAGGGCCACCTGCGCTCGGACGGGGCGCGGCCGTCGGTGCTGGCCCTGCTGCGCCGGCGCAACTTCTGGGGCATCGCCCTGCCGCGGTTCCTGGCCGACCCGACCTGGGGCACCCTGGCCTTCTGGATCCCGCTGTACCTGACCAAGGTGCGCGGCTTCGATCTGGGCCAGATCGCCCTGTTCGCCTGGCTGCCGTTCGTCGCCGCCGACCTCGGCTGCCTGTTCGGCCCGACCGTGGTGCTGTTCCTGCAGCGGCGTGGGATCAGCCTGATCAACGCCCGCCGCGGCGCCTTCACCCTGGGGGCGCTGCTGATGACCGGCATGGCCTTCGTCGGCCGGGTCGACAGCCCCTATGTCGCCATCGCCCTGCTGTGCCTGGGCGGCTTCGCCCACCAGACCCTGTCGGTGACGGTGATCACCATGGCCTCGGACCTGTTCAAGACCAACGAGGTGGCCACGGTCGCCGGCATGGCCGGGACCCTGGGCAATTTCGGCCTGCTGATCTTCTCGCTGCTGATCGGCGGCCTAGTGGCCAAGGTCGGCTACGATCCGTTCTTCCTGGCCCTGGGCGGGCTGGACCTGCTGGGCGCCGTGCTGCTGTGGACCCTGGTCCGTGACCCGGCGCGCGCCAAGCCGTCCGCCGCCGCCGTTCCCGTCGTCACCGTCTAGGCCGCCTCGATGTCGCTGATCCGCAATCCGATCCTGCCGGGGTTCAATCCCGACCCGTCCATCGTCCGCGTGGGCGAGGACTATTACATCGCCACCTCGACCTTCGAATGGTTCCCGGGCGTGCAGATCCACCACTCGCGCGACCTGGTGAACTGGCGGCTGCTGACCCGGCCGCTGCGGCGGGCCAGCCAGCTGAACATGCTGGGCGATCCGGACTCCTGCGGCGTCTGGGCCCCGTGCCTGACCCATGACGGCGAGCGGTTCCACCTGATCTTCACCGACGTGAAGCGCTATGGCCGCACCAGCGTCGGCGGGGCCTCGGGGGCGTCCCTGCGCGACTTCCACAACTATCTGGTCACAGCTGAGACCATCGACGGCGACTGGTCCGATCCGGTTTATCTCAACAGCAGCGGCTTCGATCCGTCGCTGTTCCACGACGACGACGGCCGCAAAAATCTGGTCAACATGCTGTGGGACCACCGGCCCGGCCACAACCGCTTCGGCGGCGTGGTGCTGCAGGAATATTCGCCGGCGAAGCGGGCCCTGGTCGGCGACCGCCAGCTGATCTTCACGGGCACGCCGCTGGGCCTGACGGAGGCGCCGCATCTCTACAAGCGGGGCGGCTGGTACTATCTGCTGACCGCCGAGGGCGGCACCGGCTGGAACCACGCCGCCACCCTGGCCCGCTCGCGCCATCTGGACGGGCCATACGCCCTGCACCCCGACGTCCACATCCTCAGTTCGCGCGGCCGGCCCGACGCGCCGCTGCAGCGGGCCGGCCACGCCGACTGGGTCGAGACCCCGGCGGGGGAGACCTGGGCCGTCTATCTGTGCGGCCGGCCGCTGGCCAATCGCGGCCGCTGCGTGCTGGGCCGCGAGACGGCGATCCAGCCGCTGGTCTGGAGCGACGACGGCTGGCCGCGGACCGTGGACGGGAGGGGGACGCCGCAGCTGGAGGTCGCCGGTCCCGACCTGCCGGCCCACCCGTTCCCGCCCATGCCGGCGCGGGCGGAGTTCGACGACGCCACCCTGCCGATCGACTTCCAGTGGCTGCGCTCGCCCTGGCCCGAGGAACTGTTCAGCCTGATCGCGCGGCCCGGCTGGCTGCGGCTGTTCGGCCGCGAAAGCCTGGGCAGCCTGTTCCGCCAGGCCCTGGTCGCCCGCCGCCAGCAGGCCTTCTGCTACGACGCCGAGACG
>JAQGIN010000520.1 GCA_028291125.1 Caulobacter sp. | reverse complement strand
ACATAGAGCGGCGTCTGCCAGGAGTGATTGAGCCACGGGCTCTGGGCCAGCCGCACCTTGCCGACGATCTGGCTCCAGAGGTGCAGGGTGGCGCAGGTGTCCTTCCACGCGGCGTAGGGCAGGGCGGGCCAGGTCTCGTCGGTCGTCGGGATGGACATGGCGGTGGCTCCGGCGGCGGGGGCTTGCACGTCATTTTACCCCGAACCGGCGAACACCGCACGGACCGACCGGCGGCTAGGGGGCGGGCCGAGCGACGCGGCGCATGACCCCGCCCTGGTCGACGCGAACGAGCTCATGGTCGCCCGGCGGCGTCGAATAGTCGACCAGGGCGATGATCTCGGGCCGGGCCTCCAGCAGGACGATGCTGCTCGCGCCCGGATGCGGCGCGAAGCCGGCTTCCGACGGCAAACCCCAGATCGTCCGGTTGAGCTTCTCGATCAGGTCGAAATCCTCGACCTCGCCGACGCGGGCGGCCATCGACAGGCTGTAGGGCCCGACGGCGCCGCCGCCGATGGCGATCGAGACGCGAGGGTCTTTGGTGACATTGGCGAACTTCTGGCTGTCGCGGGCCACGACGAAATAAAGCGCCTGGTCGCGGCGGAAGAAGTTGACCAGGGTGACCTGCGGCCATCCGTCGGCGCGGTTGGTCGCCAGGGCCATCAGGTGACGGCTGTCGAGCACCTCGAGAATGCGCCGCTGCAGGTCGGTTTCTTCGGCGTCTTGCGGCCGTTCGCCGGAAGGCGCGCTCGGAGAGGGCATCGAAGCCTCCTGGATGATGGGCCGGGAAAGCCCATGGGGGCGCCGGTGGCGGGCGAAGGCATTGATCCGGATCAAAGCCGGGCCGGCGAACGCCGTTCCGATCGCCGTTGATGCGAGGGCGTTCCTCCCGCTAGTGTCCGGGCGGGCGTTTGGGTTGGGGGGCGTGGGGGTGGATTCGCTCGATCGGAGCGAGGGCGCCGTCCGCGACCCTGGTCCATCGCCGAGGCCGAATTCAACGCCCGGATCCACAAGGACCAAGCCCTCAAATGACCCCGGCCAAGACCAGCAACCTTTCCCGCCTGCGGGCCATTCTCGGCGGTTCGGCGGGCAATCTGGTCGAGTGGTACGACTGGTACACCTATTCCGCCGCCACCCTCTATTTCGCGCCGATCTTCTTCCCCAAGGGCGACCAGACCGCCCAGCTGCTGCAGGCGGCGGCGGTGTTCGCCGTGGGTTTCGCCGCCCGTCCGGTCGGCGCCTGGCTGATGGGGCTCTATGCCGACCGGGCCGGGCGCAAGGCGGCCCTGACCGTGTCGGTGGCGATGATGTGCGGCGGCTCGCTGGTGATCGCGGTGACGCCGGGCGCGGCCCAGATCGGCGTCCTGGCGCCGATCATCCTGGTCCTGGCCCGCGTCTTCCAGGGCCTGTCGCTGGGCGGCGAATACGGGGCCAGCGCTAGCTATATGAGCGAGATGGCCGGCGCCAAGCGGCGCGGCTTCTGGTCCAGCTTCCAGTACGTCACCCTGATCGCCGGCCAGCTGGTGGCCCTGGCGGTGCTGATCGTGCTGCAGCGGACCCTGGCGCCGGAGGACATGGCCGCCTGGGGATGGCGGATCCCGTTCGTCATCGGGGCGGGGTTGGCGATCGTCGTGTTCTGGATGCGTCGCCGGATGGACGAGACCCCGTCCTTCGTCCAAGCCCAGCTCGACGGGGCCGCGCCCGCCCGCACCGCGCACCTGATCCGCCAGCATCCGCGCGAGGTGATGACCATCCTCGGCCTCACCGCCGGCGGCTCGCTGATCTTCTATGTCTACACCACCTACATGCAGAAATTCCTGACCAACACCGCCGGCTTCTCCAAGACGCAGGCCACCGAGATCAGCGCCGCCACCCTGTTCGCCTTCATGCTGGCCCAGCCGCTGTTCGGTTGGATCTCCGACAAGGTGGGCCGCAAGGTGATGCTGATGATCGCGTTTGGCGGCGGGGCCCTGATCACCTGGCCGGTGATGACGGCGGTGGGCGCGGCCAGCTCGCCGGTGATCGCCTTTAGCTTGATCCTGGGGGCGATGCTGGTGCAGTCAGCCTACACCTCGATCAGCGCCGTGGTGAAGGCCGAGCTGTTTCCGACCCATGTGCGGGCCCTGGGCGTGGCCTTGCCCTACGCCATCGCCAACGCCGTCTTCGGCGGCACGGCCGAATACGCCGCCCTGTGGTTCAAGTCGACCGGGGCCGAGAGCGGCTTCTACGTCTACGCCTCGGCGGTGATGGCGGTCGGCTTCCTGATCGTGCTGACCATGCGCGACACCCGCCGCCACAGCCGTATCGTCGAGGACTAGGCGAGGGTCGCTTCACATCGACCAAACCCACCCACACTCCGTCTTCCCGGCGAAGGCCGGGACCCAGATTCAGCCGGAGCGTCTCTGGGTTTCATCTGGACCCCGGCCTTCGCCGGGGAGACGGGTGAGAAGGGCGTCGTCCTCTAGGTGCGTCCTCAATACCGCAGGCTGACGCCGACGCGGGCGCGGCGGGGCAGGTCGAAGCTCTCGACGCCATCGGCGGTCTGGGCGGTCTCGACCGCCTCGTCGAGCAGGTTGTCGACCGCCAGATAGAGGGTGGCGGTGTCGTTCACCGCCCAGTCGGCGCGGACGTCGGCCACCAGGGACGGCGACAGCACCCGGCTGTTCTGGTCATCGTCGAAACGCTTGGATTCGTAGCGCAGATCGAGGGCCAGGCTGAGCGGCGCGGTCGGCCGCCAGACGACGCCGGCCGAGGCGCTGACCCTTGGCGTCTGGGCCGGGCGAAGGCCGGTCAGCTGCGGCGCTGCGGCGCCGCCGTCGACCTTGGCGACGCTGTAGGTGGCCGCGGCCCGCAGGTCGAAGGCCGCGCCGAGCGCCACGCGCGCTTGGCCTTCCAAGCCCTTGGCTTCGATGTCGCCGGCGTTCTGGCGTTGGCGCAGCACGCCGCCGGCCGGGATCACCCCGGCGATCGGATAGGTGCCCGGGCCGCCGATGGTGACATTGGTGATCGCCCCCTGCAGCTGGTTGTAGAACAGGTTGGCGCTCCAGCCGCCCCAGGCGCCGTCGCCGCCGGTCCCGCCCTCGATCCCGTACAGCTTTTCGGGCTTGAGGCCGGGATTGGCCTCGGTGACGTCGTTGCCGACCCGGAACGGCCGATGCAGCTCGTTGAGGGTGGCCGGCCGGAAACCGGCATAGGCGGCCGAGCGCAGATAGAGGCCGCCGCCCAGAGCGTAGCGCACGGCGGCGCGGCCGGTGGGCACGGTCCCGTCGGCGTCGGGCGTGGTGGCGTTGAGGGTCACGGCGCCGGTGGCGCGGTCGCGCTCGATGCGCTTGGCGTCGGTCGAGCGCCAGCCGTCCAGCCGCGCGCCGCCGCTGATCAGCCACGGGCCGTCGGTGCGGGCCGCCTCGACATAGAGGCCGCCGACCAGGGTCTCGCCGCCGGCGACGCGGTCGCGGGTGAAGGCGCCGCCGATGTAGCGGGCCAGCTCCTGGCTTTCGCCCTTGGCGGCGCGGACGTCGGCGCCGAGTTCGAGGCTCGTGTGCTCGCTGATCCGGCGCACGGCGGCGTTGACGCCGTAGCCGTCGGCGGGGGTGTTGTACTGGCGGCTGGCCGGGGTGGTCGAGGTCCGTCCGGCCGCCACCGCCGCCGAGCTGTTCTCGAGATTGGAGTGGCGGTACCAGGCCTGCAGACGCCAGCCATAGGCGTCGGGGCTGGGCTGGGCGGCCAGGGTCAGGCTGGCGGACTGGCCGCGAGCCTGCGACGCCGCCCCGACCAGGCCCGATTGCCGGCGCTCCTCAAAGGCCGACAGCCGCGCCGCCAGCACCGCCCGGCCGACCGGAACCGTCAGCCGGCTCGACGCGCTCCAGTCGTCGTCGGTCAGGGCGGTGTCGGCGCCGCCGCGGCCCTTGCGCACCGGGATCCAGCCGCCGCCGGTCTCGCCCGAGGCGCCGAGGAACAGGTTGGCGGCGCCCAGCGGGATCGAGCCCGCCGCCGCCGCGCGCTTGTAACCGACCTCGCCGAACGTCGCCTCGGCCACCCGGTCGCCCGGGCCGCCGTCACGCTCCTCCAGGGCCACCACGCCGGTCAGAGCCCCGGCCCCGTAGGGCCCGGCCCCGGAGCCGCGGACGATGTCGGCGCCGCCGAGGATCTCGGGCGGCAGGCCGGTCCAGATCACCCAACCGCCGAACGGGTCATTCTGCGGCACGCCGTCCAGGGTCACCAGCGCCCGGCCGGCCCCGGAGCCGGCGACCCCGCGCAGCGACAGGCCCTGGGTGGTGGGATTGGCGCCGGCCGTGGAGTTGCGGCGGAACAGCTGCACGCCCGGCGTGGCGGTCAGGGCCTTGTCTAGACGGTCGCTGGCGCGCAGCTGGGCGGGATCGATCCGCACCACGGCGAAGGCCGCATCACCCATGGCCGGCGGCAGGCGGGCGGTGACCACCACGCTGTCGACCGACGCCTCGGCCCAGGCCGCGGAGGCGAGGCCCATCGCCGGTCCGGCGGCGGCGACCATCAACGCGATCCTGAAGCGACGCGCGCGATCCACTTGGTAGGCCATCTGGTCTTCATCCCCAACGCCGGCCCCGTTCGGGACTTGTTTTCAACCTCGCCAGATAAGCGATGATCGGCGCGCGGTCTTCTCATTTCACGCTTGAAACAGGCGGGCGATGGGCGGACGGGCAACGCAGGTTGCGGCCTAGGAGGCCGGCGTCGCCCGCCAGTCGGCGCCGGAAGCCGCGAACAGCCGCACCGCGTCGGCCAGGCGCTGGCCCTGGGCGTGGGCCCGCGACGCTTGGATGTCGTGCACCCGCCGCTGGGCGTCGAGCACCTCCAGCAAGGTGCCGCCGCCCTTCTCGTAGGCGAGCTTGGCCAGGCGCAGGCTCTCGGCGGCCTGATCCTCGGAGCGGCCATAGGCGGCCAGGGCCTCGTCGTCGGCGGCCAGGGCCGACAGGGCGTCGGCGACCTGGCCGAAGGCGGTCAGCACCGTCTGCTGATAGCGGGCCGACGAGGCGCGGGCGGCCTCGCGCGCCTGCTGCCGGCGGGCCTTCAGCGCGCCGCCGTTGAAGATCGGCGCGGTCAGGCCGACCCCCAGGTCCCAGGCGCTGGCGTCGTAGGAGAAGATGTCGCCCGGTTTCAGCGCCCCCTGGGTCAGGGAGGCGGTGAGCTTGATGTTCGGATAGAGGTCGGCGGTGGCGACGCCGATCTCGGCGGTGGCGGCGTGCACGTCGGCCTCGGCCGCCAGGATATCGGGGCGCCGGCGCACCAGCTGCGACGGCAGGGTGACCGGCGCGGGCGCGGCTAGGGTCAGGTCGGCCAGGGCGAAGTCGGGCGCGGTCCAGTCGGCCGGGGCGTGGCCGACCAGCAGGGCCAGGGCGTGACGGGCGGCGGCCAGCTGGCCGCGCAGCGGCGGCAGCCTGGCGCGGTCGTCCTCGAGCTGGCTCTGGGCCGAGACCTTAGCCGTGGCGGTCGAGCCGCCCAGGGCGTTGGCCTTGCGCACCAGCTCGATATTGGCTTGGTCGGCGGCGATCATCTGGTCGACCGCGTCGATCTGGGCGTTGAGCGTGGCGATGGTCACCGCCTGCAGGGCGACATTGGCGGTCAGGGTCAGATAGGCGGCGTCGGCGCGCCGGGCCTGGGCCTCGAGCTGGGCCGCCGCGCCCTCGATCCGCCGCTTTTGGCCGCCGAACAGGTCGAGGTCATAGCCGACGCCACCACCCACCGAATAGAGGCTGAAGGTCGGGTTGCTGAGGGTGACGTCGCCGAAGCTGGTGAAGCCGAAGGCCTGCAGATTGGCGCGCTGGCGATTGGCCCCGGCCGTGGCCGAGACCTGCGGGCCGGCGACGCCGCGCGCCTCGGCCAGGGCCGACTGCGCCTGGCCCAGGGTGGCGTCGGCCTCGTCCAGGGTCGGGCTATCGGCCACCGCCTGGCGGATGACGGCGTCCAGGGCCGGCGAGCCCAGGGCGGTCCACCACGGGCCGCTGGTCGCGGCGGCCGTGTCGAGGCGGGCCTCGACCGGCGCGGTCTCGCCCTTGGCGGCGTAGCCGGCGGTGGCCGGCGCGGCCGGCCGCTCGAAGTTCGGGCCCACCGTGGCGAAGGCGATGGTGCTGAGCGGCACGAAGATCAGGCCG
>JAQGIN010000458.1 GCA_028291125.1 Caulobacter sp. | reverse complement strand
GCGTTGCCGGTGGGGTTCTGGTGCACGGCGATCAGGCAGGGCACGCCGCCGCCCTTCTGGTATTCGCCGCGCACGGTGTGGCCGGGGCCCTTGGGGGCGACCATCAGCACGTCAATCGAGGCCTTGGGCTCGATCAGGCCGAAGTGGACGTTCAGGCCGTGGGCGAACAGCAGGGCCGCGCCGTCGCGGATGTTGGGCGCGATCTCGTCGTTATAGATGGCGCGCTGGTGCTCGTCGGGGGCGAGGATCATCAGCAGGTCGGCCCAGGCGGCGGCCTCGGCCACCGTCATCACCGTCAGGCCCTCGGCCTGGGCCTTCTTGGCCGTGGCCGAACCCGGGCGCAGCGCCACGGCGACGTTCTTGGCGCCGGAGTCGCGAAGGTTGAGCGCATGCGCATGGCCCTGCGAACCGTAGCCTACGATGGCGATCTTCCGGTCCAGGATGCGGGCGAGGTCGGCGTCGCGATCATAGTAGACGCGCATGTTTCTGTCTCCGGACTGGTCAATAAGGCTGGGGCCGCGCAACGGCGCCGCAGCGAAGGCCGCGTCTTGGAGCTTTTTTTTGCTCATTCGTCAAGGCGGGCCTCGCGGTCGGCGTTATCCGATCTTGCGGCGCGAAGCCGTTTTAGGCCCTGACGCGCGTCTTCGCCATGCCCGCGTTCGCCGAGCCCATCCTCCGAAGGAAAAACGCCCCCTCTCCGAGGAGAGGGGCCGAAGGTTCACCAGAACAGGTCGCGATAGACCGACAGCACCTGGCCGCTCCAGATGTCGACCAGCAGGGCGTCGTCGCCGACCCTCACCCATTCGCAGCCGATCGGCGGCTGCGGCAGGCCGTAGCGCCAGGCGTCGAGATAGTAGCTCGAGCCGTACCAGCCGCCGGGCAGATAGTCGCCGAAGCCCCAGCTGCGGGCGTAGTAGTTGCGCGGGAAGATATAGACCGAGGTGCGATAGCGCTGCGGCGACCGATAGATCGGCCGATAGCGGCGCTGGTCGAACTGCTGGCGGCCGTGGTCGCGATCGCGGATCTGGCGGCCCCGGTCATCGCCGCGCCGGTTGTCGCCCCGGTTGTCGTTCCGGTTGTCGTTCCGGTCGCCACGATTCCAGTTCTGGTCCCGGTTCTGATCGCGGTTCTGATCCCAGTTGCGGGCGCCGGAATTCTGGCCGCCGCGGTTGTCGCCGCCCCGGTTGTCGCCCCGGCGATCGTCGCCACGACGGTCATCGCCCCGCCGGTCCTGGCCGCGATCGCCGCCGCGGTTGTCCGGGCCGCGGGCCTGGGCCGGAGCCGCGGCCTGAGGCGGAGCCGCGGGAACGGCCGCTTGCGGCGGCTGGCCGCGATCGGGACGACCGCCACGGTCGCCGCCGTCGCCGCGCGACCAGTCGCGTTGACCGCCGGCCTCGCCTTGGCGGCCGCCACCGCGATCACCGCGGTCGCCGCCCCGGTCGCCGCGATCGCCGCGGTCGGCCGACGGCGCGGCCTGTTGTTGCTCTTGTCTCGCTTGACGCTCGCGCTGTGCGACGACCGCCGCGGCCGAACCGGCCTCGGCCACCGCGCCGCTCATCAACGAAAGCGCCAGAGCGGTGGTGATCAGACGTTTCATTTCGTGCTCCAATGGGTCGCGCGCGACCCGGACGTCATCCCTTGCCCACAGATTGCGACCGCGCGCATGAACCGCCGTTGAACAACCGTTGGGAGCGCCGCATGGCCGTTGATCCGCGAGACGTTCTGCAAGTGTGGACCGCCGCCGGACCCGACGCGTGGTTCGGCAAGGACGACGCCTTCGACGCCAGGCTTCGTCAGCGCTTCGAGGCCGCGCACCACGCCGCCGCCCGCGGCGAGCACGACGCCTGGGCCGAAACGCCCGACGGGGCCCTGGCGCTGCTGCTGCTGCTCGACCAGATCCCGCGCAATCTCTATCGCGGCTCCGGCCACGCCTTCGCCACCGACGGCAAGGCTCGCGCCGTCGCCCGGGCGGCGGTCGCCGCCGGCTTCGACCGCCTGGTCGCGCCCGACCTGAGGCTGTTCGTCTATCTGCCGTTCGAGCATTCGGAATCCCTGGCCGACCAGGATCAGGGCGTGTCGCTGTTCGAGCGGCTGCAGATCGACACCGGCGACGCCGAGTCGTTGAAATGGGCCTTGGGGCACCGCGAGATCATCGCCCGCTTCGGCCGCTTCCCGCACCGCAACGCCGCCCTGGGGCGAACCACGACGCCGGCGGAGCAGGCCTTCCTCGACGAAGGCGGCTTCGCGGGATGAGCGGTCGTGCGGCCAACCGAAGGATCACTTACCCACAAGAATTTGTGCGGCCAGCAAGAATACACCCCATGGCTGGTGTATAATGGGGCGCTAAAGCGGAGTGACGCCGTGACCGCCCTCGCCCAAACCCTCGCTAAGCCCGCCGCGCTCGACCATCCCGAGCGCCAGTATCTCGACCTGCTGGCCGACATCCTGGCCAACGGCGTGCAGCGCGGCGACCGCACCGGCACCGGCACCCTGGGGGTGTTCGGCCGCCAGATCCGCTTCGACCTGAGCCAGGGCTTCCCGGTGCTGACCACCAAGAAGCTGCACCTGCGCTCGATCATCGTCGAGCTGCTGTGGTTCCTGCGCGGCGACACCAACATCGCCTATCTGCGCGACAATGGCTGCAAGATCTGGGACGAATGGGCCGACGACAACGGCGACCTGGGTCCCGTCTACGGCAAGCAGTGGCGGTCGTGGGCCGCCCCCGACGGCCGGGTGATCGATCAGATCGCCAACCTGGTCGAGGGCCTGAAGACCAATCCCAACAGCCGCCGCCACATCGTCAGCGCCTGGAACCCGGCCGATGTCGACGACATGGCTCTGCCGCCCTGCCACTGCCTGTTCCAGTTCTTCGTGGCCGACGGCAAGCTGAGCTGCCAGCTCTATCAGCGCAGCGCCGACATCTTCCTGGGCGTGCCGTTCAACATCGCCAGCTACGCCTTGCTGACGATGATGATGGCCAAGGTGGTCGGCTTGGCGCCGGGCGAGTTCGTCCACACCTTCGGCGACGCCCACCTCTATCTGAACCATGTCGACCAGGCCCGCGAGCAGCTGTCACGCGAACCGCTGCCGTTCCCGACCCTGCAGATGGCCGACAAGCGCGACCTGTTCTCGTTCAGCTACGAGGACTTCACGCTGGAGGGCTACGAGGCCCATCCGCACATCAAGGCGCCGGTGGCCGTCTAGTCGCGGTGGCCATGCCGCCCGCGCGCGGCTAGACAGGAGCCATGACCCCCATCCTCACCGTCGGCCCCGTCGCCCGCTCGCTCAATGGCGTCATCGGCCGCGGCGGCGACCTGCCCTGGCGGCTGAAGTCCGACCTGGCGATCTTCAAGGCCATGACGCTGTCCAAGCCGATCATCATGGGTCGCAAGACCTGGGACAGCCTGCCGAAAAAGCCCCTGCCCGGCCGCACCAACATCGTGCTGTCGCGCGACGGCTCGTTCGAGCCGCCCCAGGCCCTGGTCTGCGAAACCTTCCTGGAAGCCCTGGAGATCGCCAAGGAGCAGGCCCAGGAGGACGGCGTCGACGAGGTCTGCGTGATTGGCGGCGCGGCCCTGTTCGAAATGGCTCTGCCCAAGGCCAAGCGGCTCTACCTCACCGAGGTCCAGGCCCAGGTCGAGGGCGACGTGTTCTTCCCGGCCTTCGACGAGGCCGACTGGACCGAGGTGCGCCGCGAGGAACACCCGGCCGGCGAAGACGACGATCATCCGTTCGTGTTCCGGGTGCTGGAGCGGCGGTAGCCTAGATCCTCCCCCTGGGGAGGATCGCGCGCACTAGCCCTTCGTTCAAACGCCCGTTTATAGTCTCCCCACGCGCCCGCCAGAGGCGCCCGGGAGAGACCATATGGACCTAGACCTCGTGGCCGAGGGGCTGCAGTTCCCCGAAGGGCCGATCGCCATGGCCGACGGGTCGGTGATCCTGGTCGAGATCCAGCGCCAGACCCTGAGCCGGATCACCCCGGACGGCCGCCGCGAGACCCTCGCCGAGCTGGAGGGCGGCCCCAACGGCGCGGCGATCGGGCCGGACGGCGCGGTCTATGTCACCAACAACGGCGGCAGCTTCCATTTCATTGACATGGGCGGGCTGAACGTGCCGGGCCCGACGCCGCCCGGCCACGTGGGCGGCGCGATCCAGCGGGTCGACCTGGCCACCGGCAAGGTGACCACGCTCTACACCGAATGCGACGCCCAGCCGCTGA
>JAQGIN010000447.1 GCA_028291125.1 Caulobacter sp. | reverse complement strand
TCTCGGCCGCCTCCAGGGCCTCGCGGGCGGCGGCCAGGCCGGCCCCGGCGAGCTTCAGCCGGGCCTGGGCCTCGGCGGCGGCCGGATCGATCTCGGGACCCAGCGCCGCGCGTTCGCTCCGGGCCTGGTCGAGGGCGCGGACGGTGCGGGCCAGGCGGCCTTCGGACTCCACCAGCCGGCTGGCCATGGCCCGGGCCTGGGCCTCGTCGGCGGCGGCGCGGGCGGCCAACTGCTCGACCACGGCTTCCGCGTCGGCGCGGGCGTCCTCGGCGGCCTTGGCTGCGGCCGCCAGTTCAGGGCCGCGCTCCGGGGCGGCGGCGATCTGGGCCTGGACCCGGGCCAGGTCGGCCTCGATCCGGGCCAGGGCTTGGTTTGCATCCTCCAAGCCCTGGGCCTCGCGGGCCCGGTCGTCGTCGATGCGGGCCAGGTCGGAGACGAGCCTCGCCACCTCGGCGGCGGCGGCCTGGGCCTCGCGTTCGGCCCGGTCCTTCTGGATGGCCAGCTGGCCGAGCACCGCCTGGGCGATGGTCGCCTCCTCGCGCAGCGGCGGCATCGCCGCCTCGGCGGCCAGGGCCTGGGTCTGGGCGGCGGCGGCGGCGCGGGCGGTGTCCTCGACGGCGCGGGCGGCGGTGGTGGCCTCGGCCTCGGTGCGGGTCAGGGCGTCGCGGGCCTCGCTCCAGCGGGCGAACAGCACGGCGCCCTGGACGGCGCGGATCTCCGACGACAGCCGCTTGTACTTTTCGGCCTGGCGCGCCTCGCGCCGCAGGCGATTGAGGGCGGTCTCCAGCTCGCGGGCGACGTCGTCCAGCCGGCCCAGATTGGTCTCGGCGGCGCGCAGCCGCAGCTCGGCCTCGTGGCGACGGGTGTGCAGGCCGGAGACCCCAGCCGCTTCCTCGAGGAAGCGGCGGCGGTTCTGCGGCTTGGCCCCGATCAGCTCGCTGATCTGGCCCTGGCGCACCAGGGCCGGCGAATTGGCCCCGGTCGAGGCGTCGGCGAACAGGAGCTGGACGTCGCGGGCCCGCACCTCGCGGCCGTTGATCTTGTAGGTCGAGCCCTCGCCCCGATCGATGCGGCGCACCACCTCCAGCACCGGGTCGTCGTTGAACTGGGCCGGAGCGGTGCGGGTGGCGTTGTCGATGGTCAGGGCGACCTCGGCGTGGTTGCGCGAGGGCCGGCCGCCGCTGCCGGCGAAGATCACCTCGTCCATGCCGCCGGCCCGCATGGCCTTGGCCGAATTGGCCCCCATCACCCAGCGCAGGGCTTCCAGCAGGTTGGACTTGCCGCAGCCATTGGGCCCGACCACGCCGGTCAGGCCCGGCTCGATGCGGAACTCGGTCGGTTCGACGAAGGATTTGAATCCCGAAAGGCGAAGGCGCTGGAACTGCAAGGCGGCGCCCTTCTCCCCTAGGCCTTCGTCGCCTTGACGATGGCGGCGGACAGGGCCTCGAACGAGACGTCGCCGGTGACGCGCGCGCCATTGACGAAGAAGGTCGGGGTGACCTCGACCTTGTCGCGGGCCGAGGCCTTCTCGACCCGGGCGTTGAGGGCGGCCAGGCTCTTGGGGTCCTGCAGCGCCGCCTTGAACTGGTCCTCGGTCAGGCCGAACGACTTGGCGATGGCCAAGAGACCGCCCCACAGGTCGTTGCTCTCATAGATCGCCGCCTGCTTCTGGAAGATCGCGGCCATCACCTCGAAATAGCGCGCCTCGCCGACCCGCCGGGCCAGCAGGAAGCCGGCGGCGGCGAAGTCGGCCGGCTGGGTGAGGAATTCGCGGAACACGAACCACACCTGGCCGGTGTCGATGAACGCCTTGCGCAGCTTGGGGAATTCGTCGGTGAACCAGTGGGCGCAGTGCGGGCAGCTGGCCGAGGCGTATTCCACCACCTGCACCTTGGCCTTCGGCGAGCCCAGGACCATGTCGCCCTCGGCCGGCGGCAGGGCCGCCGCGCGCGCCAGGCTAGGCCCGGCCGCGAGGGCCAGGCTGGAGACGATCAGGGCGCGGCGGTCGAGGGCCAAGGCGATCTCCTACTTGGCGGCCTGGGCTTCGGCGATGGCGACGTCGAGCTGGGCCAGCGACTGCTCACCGCCGGCGTCGCCGCCGATCTTCTTGCCGTTGACGACGAAGGTCGGGGTGCCGGTGATCTTGGCGTCCTTGGAATACTTCTCGACGCGGTCGTTGAGGGCCTTCAGCGCCTTCTCGTCGGAGACGCAGGCGTTGAACTGGGCCTCATTCATGCCGGCCGACTGGCCGATGCGCAGCAGCACCTCGCGGTACTGGCCGGTGGTGAACATCTCTTCCTGGGCCCGGTAGACCGAGTCGATGACCGAGAAATATTTGTCCTTGCCGGCGCAGCGGGCCATCAGGAAGGCGGCGGCCGCCACCTCGACCGGCGGGGTCAGGAACTCGCGATAGACGTAGTTGACCTTGCCGGTGTCGATGTACTTGGCCTTGAAGGCCGGGAACACCTCGTTGTTCCAGCGGCCGCAGTGGACGCAGGAGGCCGAGGCGTACTCGACCACCGTCACCTTGGCGGCGGGGTTGCCCAGGCTCATGTCGTCGGCGCTGGCGCCGGTGTTGTTCTTGGCGCAGCCGGCGAGGCTGGCGGTCAGGGCCAGGGCGAGCAGGAGCCGGCTGGTCAGCGAACGCATGGGCGGTGTTTCCTCAAAGGTGAACGGTGCAGTTAAGCGCGATTCTTAGGGGCGTGAAAAAGGCGCTCTGAAGGCCCTGGCATGAGCGCATCCGGCGACGGCTTGTCAACCGGGGCCGGAGCATCCGGGTCAGGCGCGGTCATCGCGCAGCACTTCGCGCCCTAGCCGCAGCAGGGCGTCCTTCAGGCGGCCGTCGGGCTGGGCGGCCAGGCTGGCGTCGAGGGCCTTCTCGGCGGCGGCGTCCAGCGGCGGCTTGCGGCGAGTGCGGGTGGTCGGGGCGGCGGCCTGGGCCTTGACCGGCCCCTGGATGATCCGCAGCCGGGTGACCACGCCCTTGCCCAGCAGCAGGTCGAGCCGGGCGGTGATCTGGCCGGCCTGGGCCTGGATCAGGGTGGCGATCGGGCCGTCGACCCGAAGCTCCAGCGCGCCGCCGTCGCCATTGCGGCCCTTGATCACCCGCACCGGCTCGGTGCGGCGGGCCAGGGTCTCGCCGACGATCTCGCGCCAGCGGGACTGCAGAGCGGCGGGCCCGTGACCGAACCGGGTCTCGAGCTCCTTGATCAGCGGAGCCAGGCTCTTGCCCGCCGGCGGCGGCGGCCGGCGCTGCGGCTTGGTCCGGCGGCGACGCAGGATCTCCAGGGCTTCTTCCGGCGAGGGCAGGGGGCGACGGGCCATGGACCGAGCCTAACAGAAGCTCCCCATCAGGGGGAGGATTTGCGATAGGGGGAGCCATGACCGACGTTCCCGCGCTGCGCGCCGCCCTGCTGGCCTGGTACGACGCCCAGGCCCGCGACCTGCCCTGGCGGACCGGCCCGCATCAGGGCCGCGCCGGCGTCCGGCCCGACCCCTACCGGGTGTGGCTGTCCGAGGTGATGCTGCAGCAGACCACCGTGCCGCACGCCACGCCCTATTTCCTCGACTTCACCCGCCGCTGGCCGACCGTCGGCGACCTGGCCGCCACGCCCGACGGCGACCTGATGGCCGCCTGGGCGGGCCTCGGCTACTACGCCCGAGCCCGCAACCTGCTGGCCTGCGCTCGCGCGGTGGTCGGCGCGCACGGCGGGGTGTTCCCCGAGACCGAGGCCGGCCTGCTGGCCCTGCCTGGCGTGGGTGCCTACACCGCCGCCGCCGTGGCCGCCATCGCCTTCGACGAGGCGGCCAACGTCGTCGACGGCAATGTCGAGCGGGTGATGGCGCGGCTGTTCGCGGTCGAGGCGCCGCTGCCCGACGCCAAGCCGGAGCTGAAGCGCTTGGCCGCGACCCTGGTCACCGCCGACCGCCCCGGCGACTGGGCCCAGGCGCTGATGGACCTGGGCGCGACGATCTGCCGGCCGAAGGGGCCGCTGTGCGAGCGCTGCCCCGTCGCCTTCGCCTGCGCCGCCCTGAAGA
>JAQGIN010000444.1 GCA_028291125.1 Caulobacter sp. | reverse complement strand
GCGCAGCTCTCGCCGATGGTCGGCCGCGAGACGACGATGCGCGACAGGCCGGCGAACTGGGCCTTCAGCCGGTCGGCGAAATACAGGCACAGCCGCTCCAAGGTCGGGGTCTCCAGACCCGGGCGGTCATTGAGCAGACCGTGGTCCAGCTCGCCGGCCACGGCGCGCAGCGCCTGGTCCAGGGCGTCGAGATCGGCCACCCAGCCGGCGTCCTGCATGGCGCCGCGGACGCTGACCTCGACCCGGAACGAATGGCCGTGCAGCTTGCGATAGCGGTGCTCGGGCGGGCCTTGCTCGATGTAGTGGGCCGCATCGAAATGCGCGGCCTTCGTGATTTCGAAGACGGGATTCATCGGGACTTCTTTTGACTAGGCCTGGGAGGCTCTAGCGCGGGACCCTGTCACCAAGTCGCGCGCCTTATCCTCAGGGCAGGCCGAGATATTTGTGCGTTTGCACGCTTAAACGCCATTGCGGGTGCTCAAGGCAATAGGCGACCGCCATTTGCGTATTGGCCTCGCGGTCGGGACCGTCCATCGGCTGCAGGAAGAACCGCTCGAAATCCAGCGACTCGAAGCGGTCCGGCCAGGCCTTGTCCTGCGGAAACACCAGCTTCAGTTCCTGGCCAAAGGTCTGCACCACCGGGGCGTCGGCCTTGGGGCTGACGCAGATCCAGTCGAGGCCGGCGGGGGCGGCCACCGTGCCGTTGGTCTCGACGGCGATCTTGAAACCGCGGGCGTGGAAGGCGGCGATCAGGGTTTCGTCCAGCTGCAGCAGCGGCTCACCGCCGGTGCAGACCACCAGGCGGTGGTCGGGACCACCGGTCCACGCCGCCTCGACCGCCGCGACCAGGGCCGCGGCGGTCGCGAACTTGCCGCCGCCAACGCCGTTGGTCCCGACGAAATCGGTGTCGCAGAAGGTGCAGACCGCCGCCGCCCGGTCCTGCTCGCGGCCGGTCCACAGGTTGCAGCCCGCGAACCGGCAAAACACCGCCGCCTGACCGGCCTGGCCACCCTCGCCCTGCAGGGTCAGGAAGATCTCCTTGACGCTGTAGGTCATGGGACCAGCGCCTCGCGGCCGGCCGCGTCCCAGTCCTCGTAGCCCTTGGCGCGCAGTTCGCAGGCCGGGCAGTCGCCGCAGCCGTGGCCCCAGGGGTGCAGTTGGCCGCGTTCGCCGCGATAGCAGGTGTGGCTGTCCTCGACGATCAGCTGGACCAGGACCTCGCCGCCCAGCGCCTTGGCCAGGCCCCAGGTCTGGGGCTTGGTCAGCCGCATCAACGGCGTCTCGACGCGGAAGTCGCGGGCCATGCCGAGATTCAGCGCCGTCTGCAGGGCGTCCAGGGTGTCGCGGCGGCAGTCGGGATAGCCGGAGAAGTCGGTCTCGCACATGCCGCCGACCAGGGCGTCGATTCCGCGACGGTCGGCCAGGGCGGCGGCGTAGATCAGGAACACCAGGTTGCGGCCGGGCACGAAGGTCGAGGGCAGGCCGCGGACGTCCATCTCGATGGCCCGGTCGGTGGTCAGGGCCGACTCGCCCACCGCTCCGAAGCCGCGCAGGTCCAGCACATGGTCCTCGCCCAGGCGCCGCGCCCATTGCGGGAAGCGCGCGGCCACCTGGCGGCGCACCTCGTCGCGGGCGGTCATCTCGATGGCGTGGCGCTGGCCGTAGTCGAAGCCCACGGTCTCGACCCGGGCGTAGCGCTCCAGCGCCCAGGCCAGGCAGACGCTGGAATCCTGGCCGCCGGAGAACAGGACCAGCGCGGCGTCGGAGGAGGGTGCGGGTTCAGCCATGGGATGCAGGGCGGACAGGCTTGCGCCGGCCGCGGAAACCTTTCGTGCAGGGCGACAGGACGCCCGTTTACACGACCTACCGCCGGCCCGAAACATCCCGCACCGACGCCGGCCGCCCGTGGCCGCCGTTCGGCGCGATCCGGAGCTTTTCGAGGCCTATACCGACCCCGCGAAAGGGCGCCTGTGCTTGCGGCCCTCGCCCCATGCCTTCGCCGTCCTGGCGAGGACCTCGCCCACCTTGGCGTGGCGGCGCCCCGCAGACCCAGTCTTCTAATTTCGCCGGAAACTTGCGCATCCCAGGATAAGCTGACCCTAGGGAAAGTGAAAAGGCGTAACTTATCGACGTTCATTTATCTCCGCGGCAGTTGACAGTCAAAGAACGCAAGTATGCAATCTCGAATGCTACGGGTGGACAGCCGTACACCCCCGCTAGTGATCCTGTGCGGCGCCGAGGAAACAACACGACGCTCGCAGGGCCCGCCATAAGGGCCCGCGGCGTCCGGGAGGGAAATTCGATGACGCAACCTCTGCATTTGCGGAGCCTGCTGGCCATGGGCGCTTCGGCGGCCGTGCTGGCGGCGGTCGCCACGCCCGCCTTCGCCCAGACGCCGCCGACCCGGTCCGACAATGTGATCGAAGAACTGGTCGTCACCGCCCAGAAGAAGGAGGAAGCCCTCCAGGACGTGCCGATCGCGGTCTCGGCCTTCAGCCAGGACACGCTGGAAGCCCAGAAGATCGACGGCGGCCCCAACCTGCAGCAGGCGATCCCCAACGTCTCGTTCGGCAAGAGCAACTTCACCAACAGTTTCAACTTCCAGATCCGCGGCATCGGCAACAAGGGCGTCGGGGTGGCCAGCGACTCCGGGGTCGGGGTGCACGAGAACAACGCCCCGCTGCAGTCGAGCAATCTGTTCGAGGCCGAGTTCTACGACGTCGAGCGGGTGGAAGTGCTGCGCGGCCCGCAGGGCACGCTGTACGGCCGCAACGCCACCGGCGGCGTGGTCAACATCATCACCGCCAAGCCGACCGACACCTTCGAGGCCATGGTCCGGGCCGAGGCCGGCAATTACGGCACCCAGAAATACCGCGCCATGCTCAACATGCCGCTGTCGGGCGACAAGCTGGCCCTGCGCATCGCCGGAACCCTGGTCAAGCGCGACGGCTTCGTCACCAACACCTTCAACAACCACAAGGTCGACGACCGCGACCTCTGGTCGACCCGGATCAGCCTGGCGTTCAACCCGACCGACACCATCCGCACCACCCTGATGTGGGAGCATTTCGACGAGGACGACAACCGCGCCCGTATCGGCAAGCAGCTGTGCACCAAGGATGACGGCCCGGCCACGGTCGGCGGCGTTCCCACCGGGACCAACCGTCGCTACCTGACCCAGGGCTGCCTGCCGGTCTCGCTCTACGCCAACAGCGCCTATGGCACGGTCAACACCTCGGGCACGCTGTACGGGGTGCTGGGCAATCTGGTCGGCTTCACCAGCGGCGACCTCAACGCCGGCGACACCACCTCGCGCGATCTGCGCAAGATCGAGACCATCTTCGACCCGGTCTATCGCTCGAAGTCGGACCTCTTTCAGTTCAACCTGGCGGCCGACCTGACCGACACCCTGCAGTTCACCGCCCTGACCTCGCGCAGCAAGGGCGACATCTATTCGAAGCAGGACTATTTCCGGAACATCTCGCCGGGCACCTTCAACAGCACCGCCCTGACCCCCGGCGGCAACTTCGTCGACCCGC
>JAQGIN010000443.1 GCA_028291125.1 Caulobacter sp. | reverse complement strand
TCAGCCGCCGCTCAGAGCAGCTGCATGGCCAGCAAAGCCACGGCGGCCCAGAAGCCGCCGCAGAGGACGAGAATCACCAGAAAGGGTCCGGTCGGCGCGCGCCGTCGGTGCGGCGCGGCGCGTGGCGTCGCTTGAAGCGATCCTGGGCCCATGACGTCCCTCCCGTTCGGGCGGCGCGGCCTGTCAAGCGGTCGCGACTCATCCGAACATTAACTACAATGCCATGCTTCCGGACGATTGCAACTTGAGCGTCTAACGCCGTTATGCGGCCTTGACGGCGGCGGCGATGGTCTTGACCACCTGGGTGACCAGGCCCTCGTCGTCGCCCTCGGCCATGATCCGGATCAGGGGTTCGGTGCCCGAGGCGCGCACCACCAGCCGGCCGGTTCCGTCGAGCCGCGCCTCGCCGTCGGCGATCGCCTCCTTGACCGCCTTGGCCTCCAGCGGCTTGCCGCCGGAGAAGCGGACATTCTCCAGCAGTTGCGGGGCCGGCTCGAATTGACGGCCCAGCCGGCTCATCGGCTGGCCGCTCTCGATCATCACCGCCAGCACCTGCAGGGCGGCGATCAAACCATCGCCGGTGGTCGACAGGTCCGACAGGATGACGTGGCCCGACTGTTCGCCGCCGAGGTTGAAGCCGCCCTCGCGCATGCGGGCCATGACGTAGCGGTCGCCGACCCCGGTGCGCTCCAGCGTCAGCCCCTGGGCGGCCATCAGCCGCTCGAAGCCGAGATTGGACATCACCGTGGCCACCACGCCGCCGCCCTTGAGCTTGCCGGCCTTGGCCCAGGCCAGGGCGATGATGGCCATGATCTGGTCGCCGTCGACGACCACGCCCTTCTCGTCGCAGATCACCAGCCGGTCGGCGTCGCCGTCCAGGGCCACGCCGATGTCGGCCCGGTACTGCTTGACCATCTTGGCCATGGCCTCGGGATGGGTCGAGCCGCACTCGTCGTTGATATTGGCGCCGTCGGGGCTGACCCCGACCTCGATGACCTCGGCCCCCAGCTCGTAGAGGGCGGTGGGGGCCACTCTGTAGGCCGCGCCGTGAGCGCAATCGATCACCACCCGCAGGCCCGACAGCGACAGGTGGCGCGGGAAGGTGGCCTTGACGATCTCGACATAGCGGGCCTGGGCGTCGTCGATGCGCTTAACCCGGCCCAGGCCGCGCGGCGGGGCCAGGCCCTCTTGCAGGCCCTCGTCCATCAGCGCCTCGATCCGCAGCTCCTGTTCGTCCGACAGCTTGTAGCCGTCGGGGCCGAACAGCTTGATGCCGTTGTCGGCGAAGTCGTTGTGGCTGGCGCTGATCATCACCCCACGGTCGGCGCGCATCGAGCGGGTCATCATCGCCACGGCCGGGGTCGGCAGCGGGCCGAACAATCGCACGTCCATGCCGACGCTGGCGAAGCCGGCCACCAGGGCCGGCTCGATCATGTAGCCCGACAGCCGGGTGTCCTTGCCGATCACCACCAGGTGGCGGCGATTGTCCTGCGAGCGGAACAGCTTGCCGGCCGCCAGGCCGACCCGCAGGGCCACCTCGGCGGTCATCGGGTGCTTGTTGGCCTGACCGCGGATACCGTCGGTGCCGAAATAGGCGCGCTTGCTCATCAGTGTCGTCCAGGGAGTCGCGAAACGATCGGAAATGCAGATTTATGAGAGGTCGGCCCTAGCGAATGCTAAAGCCGCCGCCAATAACCCGCCACACGGGGAAGAGTTAGTCCTTCCCGAGGCGTTCTAACAAGGATCATGGCTCATGTGCGGCATCATCGGCATCGTCGGGACCAGGCCTGTCGCCGAACGCCTGGTGGAGAGTCTCAAGCGGCTGGAATACCGCGGCTATGACTCGGCCGGCGTCGCCGCCGTGGTCGACGGCCAGCTGCAGCGCCGCCGCGCGCCGGGCAAGCTGCGCGAACTGGAGGCGGTGCTGGCGGCCGAGCCGCTGAACGCCGTCACCGGCATCGGCCACACCCGCTGGGCCACCCACGGCGCCCCGACCCTGCGCAACGCCCACCCGCATGTCGCCGGCCAGGTGGCGGTGGTCCACAACGGCATCATCGAGAACTTCGCCGAGCTGAAGGCCGAGCTGATCGGCCACGGCCGGGTGTTCGAGAGCGACACCGACACCGAGGTGGTCGCCCACCTGATCGACGCCGAGCTCAACACCGGCCTGGCCCCGCTGGAGGCGTTCAAGGCGGCGCTGGACCGGCTGCGCGGGGCCTATGCCCTCTGCGTGCTGATCCATGGCGAGCAGGACGTCATCCTCGGCGCCCGCCAGGGCCCGCCGCTGGTGGTCGGCTATGGCGACGGCGAGATGTTCATCGGCTCCGACGGCCTGGCCGTCGGCCCGTTCACCAATCGCATCGCCTATCTCGAGGACGGCGACTACGTGGTCATCGATCACGCCTCGGCGCGGATCTTCGACCAGGCCGGAAATCTGGCCGACCGGCCGATCAAGCTGGTCGCCTCGTCGGCCGCGATCATGGAGAAGGGCAACTACCGCCACTTCATGGAGAAGGAGATCCACGACCAGCCGGAGGGGTGCCAGCGCACCATCGCCGCCTATGTCGACGCCCTGTCGGCCACCACGGCGATGCCGGGCGGCCTGGATTTCGCGGCCCTGGAGCGCATCCAGATCGTCGCTTGCGGCACCTCCTACATCGCCGGCCTGCTGGGCAAGTACCTGATCGAGCAGCTGGCCGATCTGCCGGTCGACGTCGAGGTCGCCTCGGAGTTCCGCTACCGCCAGCCGGCCCTGCGGGCCGGGGCCCTGGCTATCGCCATGTCGCAGTCGGGCGAGACCGCCGACACCCTGGCCGCCCTGCGCTACTGCCAGGCCAAGGGCATGAGGACCGCCGTGGTCGTCAACGCCGCCGAATCGACCATGGCCCGCGAGGCCGACGTGGTCTGGCCGATCCATTGCGGTCCGGAGATCGGCGTCGCCTCGACCAAGGCCTTCACCGCCCAGGTCAGCGTGCTGACCGCCCTGGCCGTGGCCGCCGCCCGGGCCCGCGGCCGCATCGACGCCACCGAGGAGCAGCGCCTGGTGCGGGTGCTGCTGGAGGCCCCGCGGCTGATCGCCGAATCGATCAATCTGGAGGAGGCCGTGCGCGGCGTCGCCCAGGAGGTCTCCAAGGCCCGCGATGTGCTCTATCTGGGCCGCGGCCCGATGTATCCCCTGGCCCTGGAAGGCGCGTTGAAGCTGAAGGAGATCAGCTACATCCACGCCGAGGGCTACGCCGCCGGCGAGCTGAAGCACGGCCCGATCGCCCTGGTCGACGACCAGACCCCGATCGTCATCCTCGCCCCCTATGACAGCTATTTCGACAAGTCGGCCTCGAACATGAGCGAGGTCATGGCCCGCGGCGGCCAGGTGGTGTTCATCACCGACCCCGAGGGCGAGAAGCACGCCCCGGCCGGAGCCCGGGTGGTGGTCACCGCCCCGCGCTGCGATCCGCTGATCGCCCCGCTGGTGATGGCCGCGCCGATCCAGCTGCTGGCCTATCATGTCGCCGTGCTGCGCGGCGCCGACGTCGACCAGCCGCGCAACCTGGCCAAGTCGGTGACGGTGGAATAGGAGCCCGCGTCCGATGGTCGACCCCAGGCCCGATCTGCTGCTGGTCCCCGGCGCGCCCGCGACCCTGGAGGCGCCCCTGGCCGAGCGCTTCGTCCTGCACCGGCGGCCGGAGGCGGCGGCGGACGCGATCCGCGCCATCGCCGGCGGCGGCTCCAGCGTCGTCGACGCCGCCCTGATCGCCGGCCTGCCGGCCCTGGAGATCATCGCCATCCATGGGGTCGGCCACGAGGGGATCGACCTGGCGGCCGCTCGGGCGCGGAACATCCGCGTCACCCTGACCCCCGACGTGCTGACCGACGACGTCGCCGACCTGGCCATCGCCCTGTGGCTGTCCGTCCACCGCCGCCTGGTGGTCAACGACCGGGCGCTGCGGGCCGGCGGCTGGAACGCGCCCCTGGCGCGGCGCGCCAGCGGCCGGCGGATCGGCCTGTTCGGCATGGGCCATATCGGCCAGGCCATCGCCCGCCGCGCCCAGCCGTTCGCCGCCGAGATCCTCTACACCAGCCGCGCCGCCAAGCCGGACCTGCCCTGGCGGTTCCTGCCCGACCTGCGCGCCCTGGCGCAGGCCAGCGACGTGCTGATCGTCGCGGTCGCCGGCGGCGCGGCCACCCGCCACGCGGTCGACGCCGCGGTGCTTGACGCCCTCGGGCCCGAGGGCGTGCTGATCAATATCGCCCGCGGCCCGATCGTCGACGAGGCGGCGCTGATCGCGGCCCTGGAGCGCGGCGGCCTGGCCGGCGCGGGACTGGACGTGTTCGAGGACGAGCCCCGGGTTCCCAAGGCCCTGCTGGCGATGGACCAGGTGGTGCTGTCGCCGCACCAGGGCAGCGCCACCCGCGAAGGCCGCGCCCAGATGGCCGCCCTGGTGCTGGCCAATCTCGACGCCCATTTCCGCGGCGAGGCGCCGCCCTCGGCCATCGTCTAGGAGCCGCCGCATGGCCGCCGCCGTGAAACCCGCCGACCTGCCCATGGCCGATCGCGTCCGCGTGCGCGAGGAGCGGCTGCTGTCGGACAACCACTACATCCTCAAGACCACCACCTTCGACTATCTGCGCGCCGACGGCCAATGGCAGACCCAGCACCGCGAGACCTATGATCGCGGCGACGGGGCGGTGGTGCTGCTCTACGATCCGGTGCGGCGGACGGTGATCCTCACCCGCCAGTTCCGCTATCCGGCCTTCGCCAAGGGCTATCGCCAGCTGATGGTCGAGGCCCCGGCCGGCCTGCTCGACGACGCCGATCCGGAGACCCGCATCCGCGCCGAGGCCGAGGAGGAGGCTGGAGTGCGGGTGCGCGAGGTGCGCTTCCTGTTCAAGGCCTTCATGAGCCCCGGCTCGGTGACCGAGACCCTGCACTTCTTCGCCGCCGACTATGTCCGTGACGACGTGGTCGGTCCGGGCGGCGGCGTCGAAGGCGAGGGCGAGGACATCGACGCCTTCGAGATCGGTTTCGACACGGCCTACGCCCAGATGGAGGCAGGCGAGATCGTCGACGCCAAGACCATCTTGCTGCTGCGCTGGGCGCGGGAGCACGTGTTTCCAGGATAGATAGAACGGGGACAGGCACCCACTCCAGGGCGTCGCGAATTATCCCCAGCGCTCAGGGGTGGGTGCCTGTCCCCATCCATCGATCCCCGACAAACCCCCAGCAGATCAGCGCCTGGCCGCCGAAATACAGAAACCATACCGCCCAGGCGGTGAGGCGCGGCGAGCCGGCCAGTTTGACGGTCTTGAACAGGTCGGCGGCGAGGAGGGCGTCCGAGGCCATGAAGGCCAGGGCTCCGACCGCCACCGGCCAGAAGCGCGGCCAGGGCGGCAACAGGCTGGCGCAGACCATGGCGACGATGGCCGCCACATAGGCCATCACCGCCGGCCGCAAGGCGCCCAGCGACGGCCGCAGCCAGACCAGCATCGCCGCCGCGCCGATCACCACCGGCGGAGCGACGATCCAGAACACCGGCTGCAGCGGGCCGGCCAGGCTGGCGAACAGCCAGACATAGACCAGATGGCCGACCAGGAAGGCCCCCAGGCCGAACGGCAGCCAGCGTTTTGGGTCGCCGGCCAGGAAGGCGTCGCCCAGAGCACACAGGGCCAGGGCGGCGATCAGCGGCGCGGGGCCGCCGGCGCGATAGGCCAAGATCGCCAGCAGGGCGGTGGCGGCGGTCTTGATCGCCGTACGCAAGGGCGAGACCGGCCGCTCGACCAGGACCAGGCCATAGACCAGGGCGCACAGAGCCGCCGCGGCCCCCAGCCCGGCCGCCTCAGTCATCGGCGCCGAGCTTGGCCAGGAAGGCGCGCGCCGCGTCGCGATGGCGCGACTTGAGGTTCTTGCCGACGATGGCGATCAGGGCGGCGATCACCGCCGCGTCGTCGGTGAAGCCGATGGCCGGCAGGAAGTCGGGAATGGCGTCGGTCGGCAGCACGAAATAGGCCAGGCCGGCGAACATCATGCCCTTGGCGGCCATCGGCGTGGTCGGGTCGCGGGCGCACCACCACACCGACAGGGCGTCGGAGGCGAACGGGATCTTGGCCGCCACCTTGCGGATCTTCGGCCAGAAGCCGCGCGTCACCCGCTGCTCGTTCAGCTGCACCGTGGCCGGGACCAGGGCCTTGGCCGGATCGAGGACGTCGTTGACGTCGGGGGAGGATTTGGCGTCGCCGCGCATGAGAGTAAACCGGTTCCTAGACGCGCGATTAAACGCACAGCTTGGGGAAACGTCCATGAAACTCGACTCCACCGTCGCCGCCGTGGTCACCGGCGCGGCCTCGGGCCTCGGCGAGGCCACCGCCCGCGCCCTGGCCGCCCAGGGGGTCAAGGTCGCCCTGTTCGACATGAACGAAGAGCGCGGCCAGCAGGTCGCGGCCGAGATCGGCGGCGTGTTCTGCAAGGTCAATGTCACCTCCGACGCCGAGGTCGACGCCGGCTTCGAGAAGGCCCGCGCCGCCCACGGCCAGGAGCGGATCCTGGTCAATTGCGCCGGCACCGGCAACGCCGCCAAGACCGCCGGCCGCGACAAGGCCACCGGCGAGACCAAGCACTTCCCGCTCGACGCCTTCAACATGATCATCCAGATCAATCTGGTCGGCACCTTCCGCTGCATCGCCAAGTCGGCCAAGGGCATGCTCGACCTGGAGCCGCTGGAGGACGGCGAACGCGGGGCGATCGTCAACACCGCCAGCGTCGCGGCCGAGGACGGCCAGATGGGCCAGGCGGCCTATTCGGCCAGCAAGGGCGGGGTGGTCGGCATGACCCTGCCGATCGCCCGCGACCTGATGAGCGAGGGCATCCGCGTCAACACCATCCTGCCGGGCATCTTCAACACCCCGCTGATGAACAACGCCCCCGAGGCGGTGAAGGCCGGGTTGGCGGCCAGCGTCCCGTTCCCCAAGCGCCTCGGAAAGCCGGAGGAATACGCCGCTCTGGCCCTGACCATGATCACCAACGGCTATTTCAACGGCGAGGACGTGCGGCTCGACGGCGGCATCCGGATGGCCCCGCGGTAGGGGATAGATGGGGCGGGGACAGGCACTCACCCCGCGGCGCGGAAAATCGACGTCAGGCGATTGGGGGTGAGCGCCTGTCCCCGTCTATCGATCCCCAAACCCCTGGCTTTTGCCGAGACCGCGCCCATCTGCTATATCCCCGCCTCGACCCCCTGAAATTCTGCCCCCGGACCGCATCTTGAGCGTCACCCTCGACCTGTCGCGCCCTTCCACGGCGCCCGCCGTCCCCGCGATGGTCAATCTGTCGGGCCTGACCCGGGCGCGGCTGGTCGCCGCCCTGACGGAGTCCGGCGCGGTCGAGCCGGCCAAGGCCAAGATGCGCGCCACCCAGCTGTTTCGCTGGATGCACCATCGCGGCGTCACCGACTTTTCCCAGATGACCGACGTGGCCAAGGACACCCGCGCCGCCCTGGCCGAGCGCTTCACCGTCGCCCGCCCCGAGGTGATCGAGCGCCAGGTGTCCAAGGACGGCACCCGCAAGTGGCTGATCCGGATGGCCCCGGGCATCGAGGTCGAGACCGTCTACATCCCCGATGTCGGCCGGGCCGGCGCGCTGTGCGTCTCGTCCCAGGTGGGCTGCACCCTGAACTGCACCTTCTGCCACACCGGCACCCAGGCCCTGGTGCGCAACCTGACCGCCGCCGAGATCGTCGCCCAGGTGCAGATCGCCAAGGACGACCTCGACGAATGGCCCTCCGACAAGGAGGACCGCCTGCTCAGCAACATCGTGTTCATGGGCATGGGCGAGCCGCTCTACAA
>JAQGIN010000383.1 GCA_028291125.1 Caulobacter sp. | reverse complement strand
TGCCCGGCGAGGACCGCGAGGCCTGGGACGCGCCGCTCGACGCCGAGACCGAGCACGGCGCCAACCGCCGCCTGGCCGAAGCCATCGCCGCCGAGATCGCCGCCCTGGTGGCGCGCGGCGACGCGGTGTTCGACAAGGACACGAGGGTCTGGCGGCCGGCCCATTTCGGCGACGTGCTGATCCTGGTGCGCCGGCGCCGCGCGCTGTTCGAGGAGATCCTGCGGGCCCTCAAGCGGCGCGGCGTGCCGGTGGCCGGGGCCGACCGGCTGTCGCTGTCGGCCCACATCGCCTTCGACGACCTGCTGGCCCTGGGCCGGTTCGTGCTGTTCTCCGACGACGACCTGACCCTGGCGGCGCTGCTAAAGAGCCCGTTCTGCGGCCTGGTCGACGACGACGTCTACGCCCTGGCCAAGGGCCGGACCCAGACGCTGTGGCGAGTTCTGGCGGCCCGCGCGGGCGAACGGCCGGCCTGGAGCGAGGCCTTCAGCCTGCTGCGCTGGGCCCTGGACGAGGCCCGCCGCCGGCCGCCGTTCGAATTCTACGCCATGCTGCTGGGTCGCCTCGACGCCGGCGGCCGCTCCAACCGCGCCAAGGTCCTGACCCGGCTGGGCGAGGAGGCGGCCGAGGCGCTGGACGAGTTCCTGGCCCAGGTGCTGGCCGCCGAGCAGCGCGGCGTGCGCGACCTGGAAGGCCTGGTCGCCGCCTTCGCCGCCCTCGACATCGTCGTCAAGCGCGAGATGGAGGGGGCGCGCCAGGAGGTGCGGGTGATGACCGCCCACGGGGCCAAGGGGCTGGAGGCGCCGATCGTCTTCCTGCCCGAGACCACGCTGAAACAGGGCGCGCGCGGCTCGCCGCTGCTGAGCACCGAGGATGGCGGCTTCCTGTGGTGCGCGTCGAAGGCCAATGACTGCGAGCCCTCGGCCATGGCCCGCGAGCGGCGTGAGCGGAAGGACGCCGAAGAGGCCCTGCGCCTCTATTACGTGGCCCTGACCCGGGCCCGCGACCGGCTGGTGCTGTGCGGCCGCATCGACGCCCGCACCAAGGACGAGAGCGTCGGCGGCTGGTACGCGGCGGCCCAGGCGGCCTTCGCCCATCCGGCCGTGGCCCCGCGGGTGCGGCGGATCGGCGACGGCGAGGCCGGCGTCCTGCGCTTCGGACCCGACCCCATGCGACTCGAGGCCTCGACGGCGATGCCGTTCGCGCCGCCGCCGTCTCCGGCCTGGACCAGCCTGCCGGCCGCGCCGGACACGCCGGCCGCCCGCTACGCCGCGCCGTCGACCCTGGAGGACGAGGCCCGCGGCGCGGCCCCCTCGCCGCTGGCCGTGGTCGCCGGCCTGGGCCGCTACCGACGCGGCGAGATCATCCACCGGCTGCTGCAGCTGCTGCCCGATGTCGAGCCCGCCGCCCGCCGCGCCGCCGGGGCGCGGCTGCTGGCCGCCGAGCGCGACCTCACCGAGGCCCAGCGCGCCGAAATGGCCGCCGCCGCCTTCGGGGTGCTGGAGGACGCCCAGTTCGCCGAAGTGTTCGGCCCCGGCTCGCGGGCCGAGGTGGCCCTGGCCGGGACCGCCGCCACCCTGCCGCGCGGCCTGAACATTTCCGGCCGCGTCGACCGGTTGGTGGTGACGCCGGAGCGGGTGCTGGTGATCGACTATAAGACCAACCGGCCGTCGCCGGCCCGCATCGAGGACGCCGATCCGGCCCATCTGGCGCAGATGGCGGTCTATGTGGCGGTGCTGCGCGAGGTGTTCCCCGACCGCCCGGTCGAGGCCGCCCTGGTGTGGACGGACGGCCCCAAACTGATGCCGGCGCCAGAAAAGGTGTTGGTCGACGCCCTGGCTCGGCTGGGCTAGGCCGTTGCTGAAAGGGCCGGCGGTCCCTAAATCTTCCGTTCAAGATCGCGCCGGGACGATTCCCGGCAACAGGAGCTCCCCGATGACCACCGTGACGGTGACCGACGAATCCTTTGAACGCGACGTGCTCCAGGCGGGCAAGCCCGTGCTGGTCGACTTCTGGGCCGAATGGTGCGGCCCCTGCAAGCAGATCGCCCCCGCCCTCGAGCAGATCGCCGAGGAACTGGCCGACCACGTCACCGTGGCCAAGATCAATATCGAGGACAGCCCGACCACCCCGTCGCGCTACGGCGTGCGCGGCATCCCGACCATGATGCTGTTTCGCGGCGGCCAGATGGCGTCGATGAAGGTCGGCGCCATGCCCAAGCAGAAGATTCTCGAATGGCTGGCCGAGGCCGGCGTCCAGGTCCAGGCCGCCTAGTCTAGGCTCGCTCGGACCGTTCGGACCGCTCCCCCGCCCGGCGGGGCGAGCGGTCCGTCGTTTCGGGGCCTATTTCTTGCCGCTGGTGACGATGAACGGCGACACCGAGGCCGGAGCGGCCTTCTTGTCGGCCTTCGGCTTGCGGACTTCCTTGTTGGACTTCTTCTGACCCTTGGCCATGCGCGTTCCGCCGAGACGCTCCCCGCCGACGAAATCCGGCAGGCCGAGCCGCCCGCCGCGATCATACCAACTCCGTCGATCTTCGCCTAAAGCTATCGGCCGCTAGACCGGCCAGGTCTCGGGACTTTGGGCCAGCACCTCGCCGGCCAGGTACAGCGAGCCGCAGATCAGCACGTGCGGCGTCGGCGCGATCGCCAGGGCCCGGCTCAGCGCCGTTTCGACGTCGCCGCAGGCCTCGGCCACGAGCCCGGCCCGGCGCGCCGCCGTCGCCGTGGCCTCGGCCGTGGCCGCCGCGCCGCCCTCGAAGGTGACGGTGAAGGCCCGCGCCGACAGCGGCGCGAACGGCGCGAAGAAGCCCTGTGCGTCCTTGTTGGCCAGCAGGCCGGAGATCAACGCCACCGGCCGGCCGTCGCGCCCGGCCAGGGCTCCGACCGCCTGGGCCACCGCCGCCCCGGCGTGGGGATTGTGGCCGCCGTCCAGCCACAGGTCGGCGCCGGCCGCCTTGGCCCGCTCGGCCAGCGGCCCGGCCGTCAGCCGCTGGAACCGGGCCGGCCACACCGCCGAGGCGATCCCGCGGGCGATGGCGGCGGCGTCGATGCGCGGATCACCCAGGGCCAGCATGGCGGCCACCGCCAGGCCGGCGTTGGCGAACTGATGGGCCCCGGTCAAGGCCGGGGCCGGCAGGTCCAGCAGCCGGTCCTGCAGCTGCACCAGCAGGCCGCCGCGCTCGTCCCAGGCGTCGAAGTCGCGGCCCATCAGGGTCAGGGGAGCGCCCACGCGCGTCGCCGCGGCCTCGATCACCGCCTCGGCCTCCTCCTGCTGGCGGGCGACCACGGCCGGGACCCCGGGCTTGAGGATCCCAGCCTTCTCGCCGGCGATGGCCGACAGCGTGTCGCCGAGGAACTCGCGGTGGTCGATGTCGACCGGGGCGATGACGCAGACCGCCGGGCGGGCGATGACATTGGTGGCGTCCAGCACCCCGCCCAGCCCGACCTCGACCAGGCACAGGTCGGCCGGGACCTCGGCGAAGGCCAGGAAGGCGGCGGCGGTGGTGATCTCGAAGAAGGTGATCGGCAGGCCGGCGTTGGCGGCCTCGACCCGATCGAGCACCAAGGCCAAGTGGTCGTCGGCGATCAGGGTCCCGGCCAGGCGGATGCGCTCGGCGAACCGCACCAGATGCGGCGAGGTGAAGACGTGGACGCGCAGGCCCGCCGCCTCGGCCATGGCCCGCAGATAGGCGACGGTGGAGCCCTTGCCGTTGGTGCCGGCCACGTGGATCACCGGCGGCAGGTGATCCTGCGG
>JAQGIN010000052.1 GCA_028291125.1 Caulobacter sp. | reverse complement strand
GCCAGACGCCCGCCGAAAACGATGACGCCCGCAACGCCGCGCACAACAACAAGATGCGCAAGATCAAGGTGGTGCGCGACAAGCTGATGGAGACCAAGACCGTCGAGCGCGGCCTGATCATCGTCCATACCGGGGCCGGCAAGGGCAAGACCACCGCCGCCCTAGGCATGGCCTGTCGGATGATCGGCCATGGCATGAAGGTGTCGATCATCCAGTTCATCAAGGGGGCGATGGCGACCGGCGAGCAGGCGGTGTTCGACGCCTTTCCCGACCTGGCTGAGATGCGGCCGATGGGCGAGGGTTTCACCTGGGACACCCAGGACCGAGCCCGCGACATCGAGATCACCCGCCTGGCCTGGGAAGCCTGCAAGACCCGCATCCTCGACCCTGCCTGGAAGATGGTGGTCTGCGACGAGCTGAACATCGTGCTGCGCTACGACTACCTGCCGCTGGAGGAGGTGCTGCGGACCCTGGCCGCCCGGCCGGCCGACGCCCACGTGGTCATCACCGGCCGCAACGCCCCGCAAGGCCTGATCGACGTCGCCGACCTGGTCACCGAGATGGCGGTGGTCAAGCACCCGTTCCGCTCCGGAGTGAAGGCCCAGGCCGGGGTCGAGTTCTAGCCATGGACCAGCCGCGCCTGACCGTCTGCGCCACCTGCCGGTTCAGCCTCGATGAGCGGGAGGACGAGCACGGGGTCCGGGGTGGCGCGCTGTTGCTGGCCGCCTTGCGGGCGGCCGGGCCGGTCGATGTCGAGGTGGTCGAGACCGAATGCCTGTGGGCCTGCACCCAGCACTGCACGGTCCACCTGCAAGCCCCCGGCAAGACCAGCTATCTGCTCGGCCGCTTCGCCCCGACGGCGGAGGCGGCGACCGCCCTGCTCGCCTATGTCGCCGCCTATGCCGACAGCGCCGAGGGAGCTGTGCCCTATCGCCAGTGGCCGGAGGGCGTGAAGGGTCACTTCATCGCCCGCATCCCGGCCTAGCCGCCGCCACCGTTGAATTCGCCGATCAAACTTTTCTCCCTCGCCCTTGTGGCGAGGGAGGCGGACTTGGAGTGGATGGCGACGACGGTCCGCCCGCCCTTACTTCCCCGCCGCCGACCGCTCCACCGGGGCGCTGGTCTCCAGCAGCGCCCGGATCTTGGCCGCCAGGGCCGGACGTTCGAACGGCTTGTCGATCAGCGGAAACTCGTTCTCCCACACCGCCGTCTCGTCGCCGACATAGCCCGAGGTCAGCAGCACGCCGAGGTCAGGCCGCAGGTTGCGGGCCTTGCGGGCCAGGTCGAAGCCGCTCATGCCGCCGGGCATCACCACGTCTGAGAATAACAGGTCGAAGCTCTTGCGGCCGCGCAGGTGGCGCAAGGCGGCGTCGGCGTTGGTGGCGGTGGTCACCGCGTAGCCGAGCTCCTGCAGCCAGTCGCTGGTCAGGGCCAGCACCGCCGGATCGTCCTCGACCACCAGTAACCGCTCGGTGCCTCGCGGCGCCTCGACCGGGGTCGGGAACGGGCTGCGGGCGACCGGCGACTGGCTGCTGATTGGCAGACGCAGGTCGAACACCGCGCCGACGCCGGGCTTGCTGTCGACCGACACCTCGCCGCCCGACTGCCGCACGAAGCCGTAAACCTGGCTGAGGCCGAGGCCCGAGCCCTTGCCGACGTCCTTGGTGGTGAAGAACGGCTCGAAGATGCGGGCGGCGGTGTCGGCGTCCATCCCCGCCCCGGTGTCGCGGACGGTGACCTGGATCCAGTCCTCCGATCCGGCCAGCCGCGTGGTGGTGATGGTCAGGGCGCCGCCGCCGGCCATGGCGTCGCGGGCGTTGACCGCCAGATTGAGCAGCGCGCCCTCGAACTGGGCGGCGTCGAGATGGACGTGCAGCGGCTCGGCGGCCAGGTCCAGCACCAGGGTGACGGCCTCGCTGACCGCCTGGCGCAGCAGCGGCGAGAAGGCCTCGATCAGGCCGTTGAGCTCGACGGTCACCGGGTTGAGGTGTTGGCGGCGCGAGAAGGCCAGCAACTGCTGGGTCAGGGCCCCGCCCCGCTCGGCGGCGTGGCGCACGGCCGCCAGTTGGCGCGTCACCCGCTCGTCGCCGGTGACCCGGCGCTCGATCGACTCGACATTGCCGAGGATCACGGTCAGCAGGTTGTTGAAATCGTGGGCGACGCCGCCGGTCAGCTGGCCGACCGCCTCCATCTTGCGCGCCTGGCCCAGCTCCTGCTCGAGCGTGCGGCGGTCGGTGACGTCCATCATCGCGCCGATGATCTCGGCGGTCTGGCCCTCGGCTCCCGGCGTCACCAGGCCCTGGTCGAGGAAGGCGCGATAGACGCCGTCGGCGCACAGCCACCGATACTCGCAGGAATAGCCGCCCAGCTTGGCGGCGCTGGTCAGGCCGTCGATCACCCCGGCCACGTCGTCGGGATGGATGCGGCTGAGGCCGAAGCCGGCTTCGTCGATGAAGTGGCTGGCGGTGAAGCCGGTCAGGGCGTCGACGCCGGCGCTGAGGAACAATGGCGCGAACGGCGGCTCCAGGGTCCGCGAGTGGAAGACGATGGGCAGGGAGCGCAGGATGGCCTCCTGCCGCTCCTCGGTCCGCCGCAGGGCCCGCTCCGCCGCCAGCTTCTCGGCGTGGATCAGGGCGTTCTCCTCCAGCAGCCGGCGGCGATGCTCCGACTGGCGCTCGATCTCCTGGGTCTTGAGGTGCAGGTCGACCAGCACCTGGACCTTGGAGCGCAGGATGAACGGGTCGACCGGCTTGAACACCACGTCCACCGCCCCGGCCGAATAGGCCTTGAAGATGTGGCTCTCCTCGCGGAACACCGCCGTCAGGAAGACGATGGGCGTGTCGCGATTGCGCCGCCGCCGGCGGATCAGTTCGGCCGTCTCGTAGCCGTCCATGCCCGGCATGTGCAGGTCGAGCAGGATGACGGCGTAGTCGTCGACCAACAGCTTGCGCAGCGCCTCCTCGCCCGAGCGGGCGACCACCAGTTCCTGGCCCAGGGACTCCAGGGCCTGCGACGCGGCGAAGGCGTTGCGCTCGTCGTCGTCGACGATGAGGATACGCGCCCGCGGCTCCGCGTCGCCTAGGCCTTCACTAATGAGCGGTTCCGCTTTCGGGACGGAGTCCGACATCTATTGGGCCCCGACCGGCAGGCTCAGGACGTTGTCGCCGGCCAGGCGCTGGGCCCGCGCCCGCTGCACCGAAACCCGTAGCACCGAGATCAGGTGATCGATGTCGACGGGCTTGGAGACATAGTCCGAGGCCCCGGCCTGGATGCACTTCTGGCGGTCGCCCTTCATGGCCTTGGCGGTGACCGCGACCACCGGCAGGTCGGTGAACCGCGGGCGAGACCGGATCTCGCGGATGGTCTCGTAGCCGTCCATGTCGGGCATCATGATGTCCACCAGCACCATGTCGATGGTCTCGCTCTCGTCGAGCAGTTCGAGGCCGGCGCGGCCGCTTTCGGCGTAACGCAATTCGATTCCGTATTCCTCCAGCGCGCTGGCCAGGGAGAAGATGTTTCGGATGTCGTCGTCAATGACGACGGCGGTCAGGCCCTGCAGCACGGCGTCGGCCTGACGGCTCTTGGCCAGCATGGCGCGCGCCGAGCCCGACAGGTGCTCGGTGGGCTGGTGGCGCACCAAGGTGATGTGCTCGACCAGCTGTTCGAAGGTTCGAGCCAGCCGCACCGTGCCGCCGAACACCGCCCGGCGCAGGCGGCGGTCGTCGGTGTCCGACAGCTCCTCGGGCGCGTAGAGCACCACCACGCCCGGCTGGGCGTCGCGCTGCTTGAGCTGGCTGATCAGCGGCGCGACCGGACCCGACCCGATCTCCACCACCACACAGCCCAGCTGGCCCTGGAACGCCCCTTTGGGAGCCTTGGCCAGGTTGGAGACGATCTGGATCTCGCCGAAGGTCTGGCGCAGCCCCTCGGCGACCTCGCCCTCCTCGCCGACCAGGGTCACCGGCGGCTGGCCGTCGGGCAGGTTGCGGACCTCCTCCAGCTTGGACAGCACCGCCTCGCGCTCCACCGGCTTGCTGGTGAAGCTGAACGCCCCCATCGACAGGCCGATCTCGCCCAGATCGTCGGCCGAGATCACGTGCACCGGGATGTGACGCGTATCCAGGGTGCGCTTGAGGATGTCGAGCAGGGCCAGGCCGTCCATGTCCGGCAAGCCGATGTCGAGGATGATGGCGTCGGGGGTGTAGCGTCGCGCCAGGGACGGCACGGCCGAGCCTTCCGAGGTGACCACGCCCTTGAAGCCGGCGTCGCGGGCCAGCGACAGCAGGATCGAGGCGAAACGCGGATCGTCCTCGACGATCAGCACCGTCCGCTCGCCCGGCTGCAACTGGTCGCGGTCGTCGAGCACCGTCTCCACCGGCTCGGCGGTCGCCGCGGTGGCGGCGGTGACTCGGAAGGTCGGGGCGGCGGGCGCCGTGCGCGGGCCCGGCTGCGGCTGCGCCGCCGGGCTGAAGTTCAGCGGCACATAGAGGGTGAAGGTGCTGCCCTGGCCGGGGATGCTGGTGACCTTCAGCTCGCCGCCGAGCAGGCGGGTGATCTCGCGGCTGATCGACAGCCCCAGGCCGGTGCCGCCGTATTTGCGGCTGGTGGTGCCGTCGGCCTGCTGGAAGGCCTCGAAGATGATCCGCTGCTTGTCCTCGGGGATGCCGATGCCAGTGTCCTCGACCGAGAAGGCCAGCACCTGGCCGGCCTTGTTGAGGTGGTCGTTGCCGATCGTCCAGCCCTCGGCGGCGCGGGCGACGCCGAGCTTCACCGATCCGGTCTCGGTGAACTTGAAGGCGTTGGACAGCAGGTTCTTGATCACCTGCTGCAGGCGCTTGTCGTCGGTGTAGAGCGAGCGCGGCAGGGCCGGATCGACCTCGATGGCGAAGTCCAGGCGCTTGTCCTGGGCCAGTTGCGAGAAGGTGCGGTCCATCTGGTCGCGCAGGTCGGCGAACGACATCTCGCCGATATCGAGGGTGACGGTGCCGGACTCGATCTTCGACAGGTCGAGGATGTCGTTGATCAGGCCGAGCAGGTCGGTGCCGGCGTCGTGGATGTTCTTGGCGAACTCCACCTGCTTGTCACTGAGATTGCCCTGGGCGTTCTCGCGCAGCATCTTCGATAGGATCAGCAGGCTGTTGAGCGGCGTCCGCAACTCGTGGCTCATATTGGCCAGGAACTCGGACTTGTATTTCGAGGTCAGGGCCAGCTGTTCGGCCTTCTCCTCGAGCGCCGCCTTGGCCTGTTCGACCTCGGTGTTCTTGGCTTCCACCTGCTTGTTCTGGGCCGACAGCAGTACGGCCTTTTCCTCGAGCTCGGCGTTGGTCTGCTGCAGCTCGTCCTGCTTGCTGCGCAGCAGCTCCTC
>JAQGIN010000047.1 GCA_028291125.1 Caulobacter sp. | reverse complement strand
CAGCCACCAGGGCCACGTCTTCCCCGACGGCCCGGCCCCCACCCGCCTGCGCTACTGCATCAATTCGGTGTCCCTGACCTTCGTGAAGGCCGGCGATCCGCTGCCCGATCCGCTGGGGCGCGGGGAGAAAGTCTAGGTCGAGAGACGATCCAGGATCGATAGACGGGGACAGGCACTCACCCCTGGGCCTCCGGGATCAGGGTCGAGCGTCGAGCGTCGAGCGTCGAGGGGTGAGTGCCTGTCCCCGCTCCATCCATCCCCGCCCTCACCGCCCTCGGCAGAACCCGAAGAACCGGCGGATGTCGGTGTGTTCGGCCGGGGTCTCGGCGTTCTGCGGATAGGGCCGGTCCTCGACCTGGGCGATGTGGCCGGTGGCCTCGAACGCGGCCAGCACCTTGTCGGTCAGGGCGATCGCCCCGATGGCCAGCACCCCGCCGTCCAGCTGGGAGCGCTTCAGTTCGGCGGGATAGCGGCCCTCGCCGGCCTCCGACCGCAGCCGCAGCTCGGCCGTCTTGCCCGAGGTCCCGGTTTCGAAATGCACGGTGGTGGCCGAGCGCGGGCACGAGAAGGCCAGGCCGATATTGTCGCTGGCCGGCTGGCCGTAGCGCAGCCAGGCCAGGTCGCGGCCGGTCTCGCCATAGATCCAGACGAACGGGTCGCCCGACGGCGGCGACAGGTCGAGCGGCGGCGGTCGGGGCGTGGTGGCGCAGGCCGCCAGGCTCGCCGTCACCGCCAACAGTCCGAGCAGCCGCCGCATTGTCCGTCCCCTCGTCGCCATCCTTGATCTAGCCGGGTTCTTCCCCGTTTGAGAAGCGTTGGATGGACGCCGCCGCCGGGTCGTCGCACCCTTCGTCCATTCTCGATTCTGGAGACCGGCATGAAGACCGTCCCGTTCGCAGTCCTCGTCCTCGCGGCCGCCGCCAGCCTGGCGGCCTGCGAACCTCGACCGGCCAAACCGGCCCCGGTCGCGCCCGTCGCCACGGTCCCAACTCCGCCGCCCCCGCCCGTTCGGCCGCTGGCCTTCGACCAGATCGACGATGACGCCAAGCTGGTGCTGCGCATCGCCCCCGACATCGCCCGCCACCCGGACCTGCTGCAGACCCTGCACGACCAGGAGGTCGCCGCCCTGGAGGCGTTCGGAGCCCAGGCCCGCACCGCGCACAGGGCCTCGGACGGCCGCTATCCCTGGCGACGCCACGAGCGCCAGGTCCACTGGTCGCTGACCGCCGAGGCCCCGCCCCTGGTCGGCCTACGCGGCGAATGGGTGGAGGACACTGGCGGGGCCCATCCCAACCACGGCACGCGCACCCTGATTTGGGACGAGAACGCCCAGGCCGCGGTTGCGACCGCCGCCCTGTTCAAGCCGGGCACGGATCGGACCGGCCTCAACCAGGCGATCTGCGACGCGGTCAAGGCGGCCAAGCCCAAGCGCGGCGGGGTTCCGCTCGACGGCCTGTGGGCCTGTCCCAGCTGGACCGAGACGCCGCTGGCCCTGGCGCCCTCGACCATCCCCGGCAAGATCGGCGGCCTGACGGCGCTGATCGGCCCCTATGTGGTCGGGCCCTATGCCGAGGGCGACTACGAGGTGGTGGCGCCGCTGAGCGCCTTCCAGGCCGCCCTCGCTCCCGGCTATGCCGACGCCTTCGCCGGCGCGCCCAAGAGCCTGGGCCATCCGGACGGCACGGCGACGGTGACCATGGACTATGTGAAGTAAGCGGCCGTCCCTAGGGCGTCATCGCCGCGCGTTCCAGCGGACGGGGATCGTCCTGCACGGCGCAGGTGGTGTCGATGATCATCGTCGCCCGCCGCTCCGGCGTATAGGCCGGCCAGGCCGGCTGCCCCCGGGCGCCGGGATGGCCGGTGCGGGCGAAGGTGGTCCACATCTCGCTCATGTGGCGGGCCACTTCGACGCGGTCGGGCTTGGAGCCCTGCAGGCCGGGGACGTCGACATTGTCGAACATGATCCCGATCTCGGTGGCGTGGCCGGCCCGCAGCGTCCAGTCGGTGCCCCGGATCGGCCGGTCGGACTGGTAGGCGTAGCGGTACATATAGACCGGCGCCCCGCCCTGCCCGACCTTGCGCTCGGCGGTGAGGATCGAGTCCCGCTCCATGCCGGCCGTGCGGATAGCGACGAACAGCTCGGACGGCGTCGCCGTCGGGCGCGAGGCGCGGAACGCGGCCAGAACGGCGTCGGCGCGCGGCCCCAGCTCGCGCCGGACCCGGGCCGTCAGGGTGGCGTCGTCCATCGAGAAGGCCGCCGGCTCGTCCATCAGGAAGAAGGTCGCCTCGTCCTGGTTGGTGCCGATGATCAGCGGGATGTCGGCGGCGAAGGCGGCTGGGCCGGGATCGAACGGATGCTGAGGCAGATAGGTCCCGTCGACCACCGGCGCGAAGTCGCCGATCGGCGGCTTGCCGGCGGCCTTGTCGCCCAGCTGCAGGGCCAGCAGGGTGGCGGCGGGAACCTCGGCCAGCCGGTGAGCCTGGCTGGGCGCGATGTCCAGGGCCTTGAGCACCTTGCGCGCCGTCTCGGTGGCCCGGTCGCGCGGCAGGGCCCGCAGGAACGGGCCGCTCTGGATGCTGGCCTTGTGGAACAGGCCGCGGGCCGCCGGCATGGCCATCAGGGCGGCGGTCTTCTGGCCGCCGCCGGACTCGCCGAACGCCATGACGTTGTTCGGATCGCCGCCGAACGCGGCGATGTTGGCGCGCACCCAGGCGTGGGCGGCGACGATGTCGAGCATGCCCTGGTTGCCGGAGCTGGCGTAGGCCTCGCCGGCCAGCTCGCCGAGATAGAGATAGCCCAGCAGGCCGAGGCGGTGATTGCTGGCCACCACCACCACATCGTATTCGGCGGCCAACCGGGCGCCGTCCTGGGTCGGCGAACTGCCTGAGCCGCTGCGGAAGCCGCCGCCGTGGCTGTAGACCATCACCGGGCGACGCTTGCCGTCGCCCACGGCCGGCGTCCAGATGTTGAGCGTCAGGCAGTCCTCGCTCGGCGCGGGCTCCTGCTCGCCATAATAGCCGTCCGGGGCCTGGATGGAGGGCGCGGCCAGCTTCAGCGCGTCGCGCACTCCGGTCCAGGACGCCAGCGGCCGCGGAGCCTTGAAGCGGCCCACGCCAGCCGGCGAGCCGGCATAGGGCACGCCCTTGAAGGCGATGGCCCCGCGGCTGTGGCCGCCGCGCAGCACGCCGTGGGTGGTCTCGACGGTGACATAGGGCGGCGAAACGGCGGTGAAGCCTCCCGAGGTCTGGGCCCTGGCCAGCGACGGCCAGGCCGCGCCGCCGGCTATCGCCGCGCCGGCCCCGAGGGTCAGCAGCCGCCGTCGGTCAAAGTCCCGTGGAGTGTCCATGCGTCGCGCCTCCCCTCGATGCTCGCGATCGAGTTAGCGCTAACATTGGCTGGTCCGGCGCCGCTGTCTACAGCGGGATGTTGTCGTGCTTCTTCCAGGGGTTGGACAGTTCCTTGCCCTTCAGGCTCTTCAGGGCCCGGACGATCCGCCGCCGGGTGCCGTGGGGCATGATGACGTCGTCGATATAGCCGCGCGAGGCGGCGACGAACGGGTTGGCGAAGGCTTGCTTGTACTCGGCCTCGCGGGCGGCCAGGGCGACCGGGTCCTTGGCCTCGGCGCGGAAGATGATCTCCACCGCCCCCTTGGCCCCCATCACCGCGATCTCGGCGGTCGGCCAGGCATAGTTGAAGTCGCCGCGCAGGTGCTTGGAGCTCATCACGTCATAGGCCCCGCCATAGGCCTTGCGGGTGATCAGGGTGATCTTCGGCACCGTGGCCTCGGCATAGGCGAACAGCAGCTTGGCCCCGTGCTTGATCAGGCCGCCGTACTCCTGCTTGGTGCCGGGCATGAAGCCGGGCACGTCGACCAGGGTGACGATCGGAATGTTGAAGGCGTCGCAGAAGCGCACGAAGCGGGCGGCCTTGCGGCTGGAATCGATGTCCAGCACCCCGGCCAGCACCTGCGGCTGGTTGGCGACGACGCCCACGCTTTGGCCGTCCAGCCGCGCGAAGCCGCAGACGATGTTCTTGGCCCATTCGCTGCTGATCTCGAAGAAGTCGGCCTCGTCGACGATCTTGAGGATCAGCTCCTTCATGTC
>JAQGIN010000363.1 GCA_028291125.1 Caulobacter sp. | reverse complement strand
CTTCAAGCCCAACACCGACGACATGCGCGACGCCCCGGCCCTGGACCTGATCGCCGGCCTGCAGACGATGGGCGCGCGCATCCAGGCCTATGATCCCCAAGGCATGCGCGAGGCCCGCCATCTGGTCACCGACGTGGCGTTTCATCCGGGGCCCTATGAGGCGGTCAAGGGCGCCGACGCCGTGGTCATCGTCACCGAATGGGACCAGTTCCGGGCCCTGGATCTGGAGCGGGTCAAGGCGCTGCTGCGTCGGCCGGTGGTGATCGACCTGCGCAACATCTACCGGCCAGCAGACATGGCCGAGCAGGGCTTCATCTATGTCGGGGTGGGACGGGCCGGGACGCGCGCCAGCCTGGAGGCCGCGGCCGTCGCGGCGCCCGCCTAATGCCGGTGTCGTCCTCATCCGAGGCGGGGGTCTGCGTAATCATCGCCGCCTATAACGCCGCCGCCACGATCGAGCGGGCGGTTGGCTCGGCCTTGCGCCAGCCCGGCGTCCGCGAGGTCTATGTCATCGACGACGCCTCGCGCGACGACACCGTGGCGGCGGCGCGGGCCTGCGACGACGGCAGCCGGCGCCTGGTGATCCTGACCCAGGGCCAGAACGGCGGCCCGGCCGCGGCGCGCAATCGCGCCTTGCGGGCGACCCAGGCGAGCTGGGTCTGCGTGCTCGACGCCGACGACTACCTGCTGAGCGGCCGGATCGCCAAGCTGGCGGCCCAGGCCGGCGACGCCGACCTAGTCGCCGACGGACTGATCCGGACCAGCGAATTTTCCGCCCCGCCCCCCCTCGATCCGACTTCGCGGGCCGGCGATCCGGCCCCGATCGATCTGGAGGCCTTCGTTCTGGGCAATGTCAACCGCGAGGGGCGGCCCAGGCAGGAGCTGGGCTTCGTCAAGCCGCTGATGCGCACGGCCTTCCTGCGCCGTCACGACCTGACCTATGACGAGACGCTGCGGCTGGGCGAGGACTACGAGTTCTATGCCCGCGCCCTGGCCCTGGGGGCCAAGATGGTGCTGCTGCCCGCCCAGGGCTATGTCGCCGTCGAGCGCGCCAATTCGCTGAGCGGGCGCCACTCCGTTGAGGACCTGCGCCGGCTGCGTGACTGCGATCGCGCCCTGGCCAGCATCCGTCCGCTGAGCGCGCGCGAGCGGCGCGCCCTGGCCCTGCGCGCCCGTAGCGTCGACTGCAAGCTGCAATGGCGGTTGCTGATCGACAGCGTCAAGGCGCGCGATCCGATCGCCGCCTTTCGCACCTTCACCGAACCGACGGTCGGCCTCTACCTCGCCGCGCGTCTGGCGCAGCAGGTCCAACGGCGCTGGCTGGGCGGCGCGGGCGTGACCCTCCAGCGGCCGACCGCCGCCCCCCTCCATCCCCCTCTGGCGAAGTAAGACCCATGACGATCGTCACCCACGGCCCGTCCGTCTTCACCCCCGGCGTCCATCGCCGCGAAGCCCCGCCGCAGGCGCCGCGCGCGGCGTCCGAGGTGATCAACCTCCGCGCCCTGGTGCGGATGTTCCTGCGTCGGCTGCGCACCTTCGTCGCCATCGCCGCCGCGGTGCTGCTGATCGCGGTGATCGTGACCCTGACCGCGCCCCACCTCTACACGGCCAAGTCGCAGGTGATGTTCAATCCCAAGCCCGAGCAGGTGGTCGCCTCGCCGTCGGTGGTTCCCGACCCGCCGGCGGAAACGGCGGTGATCGACACCCAGGTCCAAGTCCTGCAATCGCGCGAACTGGCCCGGCGGGTGGTGGATCGGCTGCAACTGCAGAAGGACCCGGAGTTCAATCGCCTGCTCGCGCCGCCATCCTGGCGCTCGGGCCTCAAGGCCAGGCTTGGCCTCGTCGCCGCCGATCCCAGGCCGACCAGCCCGGCGGCGCGGGAGGCTCAAGGCCGGGCCATCGCCGCCGCGGCTCTGCAGCGCGGACTCAATGTCCGTCGATCGGGTCTGACCTATCTGGTCGACATCGCCTTCACCGCGCGCGACCCCGACAAGGCCGCCCTGATCGCCAACACCTTCGCGCAGGAATATCTGGCCTCGCAGTCGCAGGCCAAGATGACCTCCACCGCCAAGGCCAACCAGTGGCTGCGCCAGCGCCTGGCCGCGCTGGAGCCCGAACTGAACGCCAAGGAGGCCGCCGTCGCCGCCTATCGGGCGAGGAACAACCTGCTCAGCGCCTCGGGGGCGACCCTGATCGAGCAGGAAATCTCCGGCTACAATCAGCAACTGGCGGCGGCGCGGGCCGACGAGGCCACCGAACAGGCGCGGCTGAGCACCGCGCGCAGCCAATTGCGGCGCGGCTCCAAGGGCGACGACGTCGGCGAGGCCCTGGACTCCCAAGTCATCCAGAAGCTGCGCGAACAGCGCGCCAGCGTCAGCGCCCGGGTCGCCGACCTCCAGGGCCGTTACGGTCCGCGTCACCCCGACATGCTCAACGCCAAGCGCGAGCTGGCCGACATCGACAATCAGATCCAGGAGGAAATCCACCGGGTGATGTCGAACCTGGAGGCCAAGGCCCAGGTCGCCCGCCAGCGGACGGCCTCCATCGCCGGCAGCCTCGATGTGGCCCGCGGCGGCCTGGCGGGCACCAACGCCTCCAGCGTGGCGCTCAACCGGCTCGAGCGCGACGCCCAGGTGGCGCGCGCCGACTACGAGTCGCTGCTGGCGCGCTATCGCGAGACCGCGTCCCAGGCGGGCCTGCAGGATTCCGACGCCTCCTTGGCCTCCCAGGCCCGGGCGCCCGGCCAGCCCAGCTCGCCTAACGTGCCGATCAATCTGTCGCTGGGCTTGGCCGTCGCCCTGATCCTGGGGAGCGGCGCGGTGCTGCTGCTCGAGATGATGGACGACCGCCTGGCCACCGCCGCCGAGGTCGAGCGCAAGCTGAACCTGCCGGCGCTGGGCTCCATTCCGCTGCTGGCGTCGGTGGCCGAGCATCGCGACCGCGCCATGACCCCGAGCGAACATGTGCTGGTCCGGCCGCACTCGGCCTTCGCCGAGTCGTTCCGAGGCTTGCGCGCCGCGCTGATTCACAGCGAATTTGGCCGGCCCGTGCGGGTGCTGGCGGTGACCTCGTCGCTGCCGGGCGAGGGCAAGACCACGGTCAGCCTGTGCCTGGCGCGCAGCGCCGCCCAGGCGGGCCTGAAAGTGGTGCTGGTGGATTGCGATTTTCGCCGCCGCAGCCTGGCCCAGATGCTGAACATCCAGCCCAGCGTCGGACTTTTGGACGTGCTGACGGGCACCTGCCGGCTAGATCACGCGCTCTTGGAGGACGTATCTGGCGCGATGCTCCTGCCGGCCGTGCAGCGCGAGGTCTTGCAACAGGACGTGTTTTCGCGGCCGGCCGTGGACCGGTTGTTGGCGGCGCTGTCGGGTCGGTTCGACCTGGTGATCCTCGACACCGCGCCGGTGTTGGCCGTGGCCGACACCCGGGTGCTGGCGGCCAAGGCGGACGCTGTCGTCTATGTGGCCCGCTGGCGGCGGACCTCGGCCAATGCGGTGGAGGAGGGGCTCTTGCACCTCGAACGGTCCGGGGCGGTGATCGCCGGCCTGGCCCTGACCCAGGTGGATCTGCGCCAGCAGCAACGGATCGGCTACGGCGACCCGACCTATTATTACGGCAAGTACAAGGGCTACTACGCCAATGGCTAGGCGCGGGAACGGGCGCCGCGCGGGCCGCTCAGTGGGGCCGCAAGACCAGCCAGGCGGCGGTCCAGCCGACCATGTTGAACACGATGATGAAACCCAGGGTCTGACGCTTGGACCATTGTCCCAAGGCCTTGCGGCGCTCCTTAACGGAGACCTGGGCGGGCGCGACTGGCGTGGAATAGTTCGGCATCTCTGGTCTCAGGCCCATCTTTCCCGGGCGTTCCGCCCCAATCCAAGCCTTCCGCACCCGGCCTTCGGGCCGGCTTTAGAGATTGGAGCCTAACATGTTAGTCGACAACGCCCTTCGACGGAAGATTTCGGTTCGGATCGCCCAGCGGCAAAGGGGCGCAGGCTCGGCGCGCGCGATGGCCGAGCGCATGACCTTGGTGGCCGAAAGGGCGATCGCCGCGGGCGCGGCGCCCGGCCCGGGCCAAGTCGCCCAAGCCGCGTCGGCGCCGCGCCGAGCGCCGCGTGTCAGCGTGTTGATGGCCAACCACAACGGCGGCCCGTTCATCGCGCACGCCCTGGCCTCGGTCCAGCGTCAGACCCTCCAGGACCTGGAGATCATCGTCGTCGACGACGGCTCGCGCGACGACAGCGTGGCGGTGGTCCGCCGCCTGGCGATGTTGGATCCGCGCATTCGCCTGCTGCTGCGCCCTGAGGCCGGCGGGCCCGGCGCGGCGCGCAACGCGGCCCTGGCCGCGGCGCGCGGGCAATGGGTGGCGATCGTCGACAGCGACGACCTGATCCATCCCGAGCGGCTGAAGACCCTGGTGGCCAAGGCCGAGACCGACGGCGCCGACATCGCGGTCGACGATCTGCTGATCTTCTCGGACGACGGCCAGGTCCCGCCGCGCGCCCTGCTGTCGGCGATGCTGGCCGGGGCTCCGCGCTGGATCGATCTGCCGGCCTTCATCCGCTCCAACCGCCTGTTCGGACGCGAGCCGGCCCTGGGCTTCACCAAACCGCTGATCCGCCGCCAGCGCCTGTTGGACACCGCCGGCGCCTATGACGAGGCGCTGCCGGTCGGCGAGGATTACGACCTTTTGGCGCGGGCGATGGCCCGGGGGCTTTCCCTGCGGGCCTATCCCGACCTGACCTATTTCTATCGCAAGCGCAGCGGGTCGATCTCGCACCGCCTCGACGACGCCCGGCTCGCGGCGATGGTGGCCAACGCCGAGCGCTTTCGCGCGCAGATCGAGGTCACGCCGGCGATGGACGCCGCGTTGCGGGCGCGCGAGCGCAGCATCAAGGCGGCGCGCGCCTTCACCCGCATCGTCGAGCGCCTCAAGGCGCGCCGGTTTGGCGCGGCCCTTAGGCAGGCCGCCGCCTCGCCCGCCGGCGCCAGTCTGCTGCGGGTGGTGGCGGGCGACTGGCTGGCGGCGCTGGGCCGTCGCCTGACGCCAAGCCGCGCCTGCGCGGCCGGCCGCGTGGTGGTGCTGTCGCGGCAAAGGGTGATCGGCGCCACCAACGGCAGCTCGACCTATCTGCTCGGCCTTTGCCAGGCCTTGAAGGCCCAGGGCGCGTCCCTGGAGTGGCTCGGACCCAGCCCCACCACCTTTGGCCGCTGGCCGTGGATGCGCCTGACGCCGCAGATGCGGATGTTCGACCGGGTGCGGCTGCGTGGCGGCTGGCGGGTCGGCGATCTGCTGATCGCCCGCAATCCGGCCGTGCTCGGCGCGGCGGCCCTGACGGCGCTGGAAAGCCTGCTGGCCAAGCTGAAGCTGCGGCCGCGCGGCTGGGTCAAGCCCGCGCCCTACGCCATCAGCGCCGAGGCCACCGACGCCGACCGCCTGTACATCGCCGCCCGCGCCCGCGGGGCCCGCGCCATCCTCGTCGACTACGCCTTCCTGGCCCCGCTGGCGCCTTACGCCCTGACCCCCGACGCGCCCTGCCTGGTGGTGATGCACGACCTGTTCTCCAGCCGCGACGCCCAGTTCGCCGCCGCCGGCGCCGCCGATTCCGTCACCGCCCTGGGCGCCGCCCGCGAATTCGAACTGCTGTCCCAAGCCGACGCGGTGATCGCCATCCAAGAGGTCGAGGGCGAGGTCGTAAGGCGCGCCAATCTCGACCAGCGGGTGATCGTCGCGCCCCTGGCCATCACCCCGGCCGCCGCCGCCCAGCCGGGCGTCGGCGCGTCGCTGCTGTTCGTCGGCAGCAACACCGCGCCCAATGTCATCGGCCTGCAGTGGTTCTTCGATGAGGTGTGGCCGATCGTGACGGCGGGCTGGCCCGAGGCGGTGCTGACGGTCGTCGGCAATGTCAGCCGGGCCATCGACACGGCCCCGGCCGGCGTACGGATGCTGGGACCCGTGCCCGACCTGGCCTCGCTCTATGATCAGGCCGCGGTGGTGGTGTCGCCGCTGACGGCGGGGTCGGGCCTGAAGATCAAGATCATCGAGGCCTTGGGGTGGGGCAAGGCGGTGGTCGCCACCTCGGTCAGCCTGCAGGGCGTCGAGGATCTGCTCAAGACTTGCGTGCTGCGCGCCGACGATCCGGCGCAGTTCGCGGCGCACATCCTCGACCTGCTGGCCGACCCCGATCGTCGCGCGGCCCTGGGCGAGGCGGCCCTGGAGCGCGCGCGCGCCAGCTTCTCGCCTCAGGCCTGCTACGGCGAGTTGGTCGAAGCGATGCTGGCCGGTGATTGACCGCCTCGCCCCCTCACTCGGCCCGCGCCCGGGCCCGCCGCGCCGCCAGGGCGGCGGTCGCCCGCGCCGGATCGAAGCGCGGACCGGGGCGCGATCGCCTTCCCGTCAGCCTGACCGGTTCGGGTTCGGGCGGGGCCAGGGCGACCTCCCGCGAGCCCAGCCATCCCCAGAACGCCAGGACGAACAGCAGCACGGTGGCGGGCGCGAACGGCAGGAAGACGTTCTCGACCTTGGCCCGGATGGCCATGATCAGGAACATGGCGGTCAGGAAGGCGGACGGCGCCGACGGCGCCGTGACGGCGCGGACGACGATCCGGGCGCCGGCCAGGGCCAGCAGTCCGCAGATCAGCGCCGCCCCGACCAGGCCGAAATCCACCGCCCATTCGCGATAGGTGTCGTGAAAATGGAAGCCCTTGCCGTCGGTGACGCCGGCCCAGCGCAGCAGGCCGATATTGTCGGCGTCGCCGCCCAGCCAGGCCGAGCGGAAGCCGTGGCCCAGCCATGGGCGCTCGGCGATCATCTTGTCGGCGTGGGCCCACAGATAGTCGCGGCCCGTCAGGCCCGGATCCTTGTGCAGGACGGTGGCCGAGAAGTGCTGGGCGTCGTCCAGCAGGAGCGAGGAGCCGACCGCCAGCGGGATCAGGACGGCGATCGCCGCCACGACCGCAAAGGTCCGCCAGCGCAGGTCCAGGGCGCCGAACGATCGCAAGGCCACGAACAACAGCAGGCCCAGCGCCGCGGTGACCAGGCCGCCGGCCGACTCGCCCTTGAGCAGCACGAAGCTGGCGACCGGGACGCCGACCACGCCGAGCAGGCGAACGAGGGTCGGCTGCTGACGGTCGACGACGACGGCGACGGCGCTGGCCAGCAGCAGCTGAGCCAGGACGGCCATCAGGTTCTTGGAGCCGAGGATGCCGATCAGCACCGGACCGGTGATCGACGGCCCCTGACGGCCGTCGACGATGCAGATCAGGCACACCATCAGGGCGCTGAGAAAGATGGCGCGAACCAGGGCCCGCAGCGGCAGGGCGGCGACCAGGGCCAGGCCGATCACCGCCGTCACCAGCATTTGCGCGCCGTAGCGCAGGCTCACCCCCGGGGCGGTCGACCAGATCGTCGACAGGCAGACCAGCAGCGGGATGGCCATCAGCGGCCAGGCGCGGGTCAGGGTTTGCAGCAGGGTCGCTGGCCGGATGACGATCAGCGCCACCAGCACGGTCAGCTGCAGCACGATGCTGATCGCGCCCAGGCTGGCCGTCCAGCTGAGCACCAGGGTCGCCAGGGCCAGGGCCTCGGCCGCCACCGGCGCGTCGAGCGGACCTGGTTGCGAGGGGTGGACGCGGGTGCGGCTGAAAAAGGCCATGTCGTCTCGCACGAAGGAAATCGCAGGCGCCAAGGGCGTCCAAAATCGAGACCCGACACTGGGTCGTACAGTCTCCGTAATCAATAGTCTTAGATCGGTGAAATCAAGCTAAGCCGTAGATTTGGAATGAGAAGTCAGAAGGGTGGCTAACTTGCTGATCAGCAAAGTCTAATTGCGCGTCATTCTGCCGCGATGATTGTCAAAATCGTGGCAAGCGCGTGAAATTTGTGTCGAGAGCGGATATTTCACATGATTTCCAGATCCAGATGGGGAAGACTTGCTGACGGGCGGGTGGCTAGCTTGAGCATTGGGAAAGCGCGATGACCCCACCCCTCGAGACGAGCCCGCGTTTTCGCAAAATGCTCTACGCCGCCGGCGCGGGCGTTTTCGGGCTGGCCCTGATGTCGGCGGGGCGGGGCGGGGCGCTGCCCCAGGCCGCCGAGCCGACGGGCGGCCCGCCGGCCGGCTTCAACCTGACGTCCAGCTTTTCCGAGGAGTTCGACGGACCCGCCCTGGACGCCACCCGCTGGCGGACGGGCTTCAAGGACGATGGCGCAAGGCCCGCCAGCGTGGCCGACCGCTCGCTCTATGGAAACCGCGAACGCCAGCTCTATTTCGATCCGGCGTTCCTTGATCTTGGCGTGCAGCCCTTGGCGCAGGCCGGCGGCGTCCTGACCATCACCGCCCAGCCGATGGCGCCGCCCGTCCGAGCGGCGGTGGCGCAGGCGGTGGCGCTGCAACCCGAACCCATCGCCAGCAGCCCGCTGAAGGACGTCCGCTACAGCTCCGGCCTGATCACCACCAAGGGCCACTTTTCCCAGCTCTACGGCTATTTCGAGATCCGGACCCGCTGGAGCCCCGGCCGCGGCCTGTGGCCGGCGTTCTGGCTGCTGCCGGACGACGGTCCCGCGCCGCCGGAACTCGACATCATGGAGGCGCTGGGACACGAGCGGCGCACCGTCTATCAGAGCATCCACTCAAAGCAGACCGGCGTGGCGGTGGGCGACACCACCGCGCTGTCGGTGGCCTCCTACACCTCCGACTTCCACACCTACGGCATGCTGTGGACCAAGGACGAGATCCGCTTCTACATCGACGGCCGGCAGACGGCGGTGAAGCCGACGCCGGCCGACGCCCACAAGCCCATGTACGTGCTGGTCAATCTGGCGGTCGGCGGCTACTGGCCCGGCGAGCCGGACGCCACCACGCCGTTTCCGGCGACGATGAGCGTCGACTATGTCCGCGCCTGGCGGCTGGCCGACTAGATGTCGGGGCGCGGCTTCCTTTCACGCCGGCCGCCAAACGCCCAGGCGATGGCCGGCCATGGCCACCAGGTCCAGGCTCTCCTTGAGCACGCCGCGTCCGCTAGCGGAGAGCAGCAGGCCGGCGCCGGCCGCCAGATAGGCGGCGGCGGCGGCGATTCCCAGGTCGAGGAACGGGTGGCCGCTGGTCACTTGGCGCAGACCGGCCAGCACGGCCGCCGACGCCGCGCCCGCCGCCAGGAACGGCGTGGCGATGGCCCAGATCTGCTTGGTGCGCACCGGTCCCTCGCGGCCGACGTACCACCACAGGGCCGGCAGCCGGATGAAGACGTCGCTGAGCGCATAGGCGGCGGCGACCCCGACCGCGCCCCACGGCAGGCCGGCCACGAAGGCGGCGACGCAGGTCACGGCGTTGAACAGGCCCCAGCGCGCGAACTGGCCGGTGCGCTGCTGGCTGATGAACAGCCAGCCGGCGGTGCTGCTGAACGGCTGGTGCAGGGCGGCCACCCCCAGCCAGGCGAAGATCGGCGCGGCCGCCGCCCATTGCTTGCCCATCAGGGTCGGGATCAGAACATCGGCGGTGAAGATCAGGAACAGCACGCCCGGCACGGTGACCAGCAGGATCTGCTGGGCGGTGCGGGCATAGGCGTGGCGATAGCGCTCGGGCTCGCCGGCCAGGCGCGACAGCACCGGCACCATCACCCGGCCGATGGGGTTGTTGATCTGCTGCAGCGGCAGCAGCAGCAGCTTATAGGCCCGGTCATAGAGGCCCAGCTGGGCGGCGCCGGAGATGTGGCCGATCAGGACGTTGTCGAGATTGCGGGCGAAGAAGTTGGAGATGTTGAAGGTGGTCACCCCGCCGCCCAGCCGCAGCATGGCGCGGACCTCGGAAAAAGGGGCCGGCCGGCCGGGGCGCCAGCCGCTGGACAGCCAAGCGCCGGCCAGGCCGATCAGCATCTGGGCCAAGGTGGCGGAAAACAGCGCCCAGACGCTGGGCCGCCACCAGCCGATCAGGATGGCCACCGCCAGGCCGCCGGCGTTGGAGGCGATGTCGATCAGCGCCAGGGGTTTGAAGCGCATGTCGCGGGTCAAAAGCGCGAAGTGCTGGGCGCCGAGGCCGGCGATGATGATCGTCGCCGCCAGGGCGATGGTCAGGCCCACGACCTTGGGCTCGGCGTAGAACAGCCCCAGCAGGGGCGCGCAGGCGGCCAGCACCACCGCCAGCAGGATCGAGACGCCAAGATTGATCCAGAACAGGCCGCTCATCTGGCCGCGGGTGATCTCGCGCGCGCTGATCACCGCCTGGGTCAGGCCCAGATCCTGGAACACCATGACAAACGCGGTCAGCGGCATGACCATGGCGAAGATCCCAAAATCGCTGGGACTGAGCAGGCGCGCCAGCACCACCACCGAGACGAACTGCAGGGCGACCTTCACCGCCTGGGCGAGGCCGGTGACCGCCGCGCCGCCGATGGCGCGGCCCTTCAGGGCGGCGGCGCGCGGGGTTTCGTCCTCTTGCCTCGTCGGGGCCATGCTCTCTCGCTTTTGATGCCCGCGGCTACACACGCCGTCCCAAGGCGCGTATATTCGCAGGTGCAGCATCGCTGTATTGATCGTGACGCGTCAAGATGAGGTGACAATGCATTATCGTTCCATCGCCGACCTCAACGCCACGATTACCCGCAATCTCAGGCAGATCCCGCACGACATCGATCTCGTAGTCGGAATTCCGCGCAGCGGCCTTATTCCGGCCAACATGATCAGCCTGGCCTTGAACTTGCCTTTGGCCGATTTCGAAGGATTCTTGCAGGGTCGAATATTGGCCAAGGGCCGAACGCGCGCGCTCAATAGCTTGACCATGGAGCCGGGCCGTCCCCGCAAGGTGCTGGTCGTCGACGACAGCATCAATTCCGGCGGCTCGATGTTGGAGGCGCGCCAGAAGCTGGCCGCGGCGGGCCTGGAGGACGCCGCGGTGTTCTGCGCGGTCTATGGCCTTCGCGACGCCCATCCCGAGGCCGACCTGGTGCTGGAGACGGTGCCGCGGCCGCGGATGTTCCAGTGGAACCTCATGCACCACAAGTTCCTGGCCGACGCCTGCCTGGACATCGACGGCGTGCTCTGCGTCGATCCCAGCGACGACGAGAACGACGACGGCCCCGGTTACGAGGCCTTCCTGAGCAATGCGCGGCCGTTCCTGCGGCCGACCCAGAAGGTCGGCCATCTGGTGACCAGCCGGCTGGAGAAATATCGCGGCGCGACGCAGGCCTGGCTGGCGGCGGCGGGGATCGACTACGGCAAGCTGTGGATGCTCGACCTGCCCGACGCCAAGGCGCGGCGACGACTGGGCGCGCACGGGCGCTTCAAGGCCGGGGTCTATGCCGAGCTCGACGCCACCTTGTTCATCGAGAGCGAGGAGCGCCAGGCCGTCGAGATCGCCCGCCTGTCGCGCAAGCCGGTGCTGAGCATCGAGACCCAGACCATCCTCTATCCGGACCAGCTGGAGGATCAGGTCAGGATGCGCGAGCGGCAGATCGCCCGCGACCGGCTGCGCCTGTCGGTGGAGCGTCCGCCGCGCACGGGGCTCAAGCAGGTGGCCCGGCGGCTGCTGGGACCGTCGCTCTACGGCGCCCTGGGCCGGGCCGCCGGCCGCCAGGGGGCCTGATCCTCCAAATCGCACCGGGGGGTGGTTCGTCTCAACGCTTGCCTGAAGGATCTTCGCCTTGACCTCGTCCGTCCCCGAACCGACCGCGCCCCTGCCGGTCAGCGTCATCGTCCCCACCTTCAACCGCGCGCGCCTGCTGGCGCAGGCCCTGGAGAGCCTGGTGGCCCAGAGCCGCCCCGCCGCCGAGATCCTGGTGGTCGACGACGGCTCCGACGACGACACCGCCGCGGTCGTCGCCCGCTTCGCCCCGACCGTGACCTATGTGCGCCAGGACAACAGCGGCAAGGCGGTGGCGCTCAATCTGGGGCTCTCAAGGATCACCCAGGACGCCGTCTGGATCTTCGACGACGACGACATCGCCGCGCCCGACGCGCTGGAGCGCCTGTACGCGCCGCTGGCCGCCGATCCGGAGCTCGATTTCACCTACGGTCTTTGCGACAAGTTCGAGGGCGAGTGGCCAGCGCCGCTGACCCCGCCCAACACCTCCTATGCGTCCGTCGACCGCGCCGCCCTCTATGTGCGGCTGATGGAAGATTTCTTCATCTGGCAGGGCGCGATGCTGGTGCGCCGGCGCTGCTACGCGGCGGTCGGGCCGTTCGACGTGCGCCTGACCCGCTCGCAGGACTACGAGATGAACCTGCGGCTGGCCCGGCGGTTTCGCGGCCAGGGCCTGGCGTTCGTCGCCTTCCACCAGCGCCACCACGCCGGCGTGCGCGGCCCGCGCGCCGCCAGCGTCCAGGCCAGCGGCGTGGAGGCCGCCTGGCGCAAGTTCAACCAGATCATCTTTCGCGAGCTGCACGCCAGCCATGGCCTGATGGAGTTCCATGTCGAGGGCGACCCCGCCGCCGACCCCGCCCGCCAGCGGCTGACGGCGGTGCTGCAGCGGGCCTGCATCATGGCCCGCAAGGCCTTGTGGGATCTGGCGGCGGCCGACATGGACGAGGCCGCGAGGCTGAGCGCGCGATTGGGCGTCGAGCAGCTGAACGAGCAGGAGATCGCGGCGCTGAGGCGGGTGTTCCAGGCCGGGGCCCGCTCGACCTTCGGCGACCCGCGCGAGGCGGCGGCGTTTTTCGCCCCGCTCAAGCGGTTTTCCAGCCGCGCCCTGGCCGCCCAGGTGGCCGGCAATCTGCTGCTGCCGGTGTCGCACCGGCTGCGCAAGCTGCTGACCGAGAAGGCCGTCGCCGGCGAGGCGGGGCAGGTCTGGCTGCTGCTGTCGCACCTTTTGCGGCCCAGCCACCTGGCCGAATACCGGCGGGCCCGGGCGCGGCCGTTGTTCATGTACCGGGTCACGCCGCTGGATGGCGAGCAGGCCAGCCTCGCCTGAACGCCGCGGCGTCGCCCGGCAGCCAGGGATGGGAACCGGGCTCAACTTCGGAGCCTGCGCGGTCAAGCACGGCCTGCTGGCGCGGTCGCGGTGCTGGCAGGTGATCGTCAGCTCTCCCGCCTTCGTCGATCACTATTTTCGCCGTGGCGGCGCCAGGCGTGGCCGGTGCTTGGGGTCTTGCACAGCCAGCCGATCGACCACGGCGCCGCCCTGGCCACGCGCGCCGGCGACGCGTGGTCGGCCAACATTTTGTTCTCCACCAGCAACACGGTGCGCACCAAAAACGATCCGTCGCACAACTTAAAACCCTACTGGAGATGAGGCACAAAAAACTATTATTCGCACAACACTAAATACGATCAATGCTACAGACTCGAACTCTGGCTCATCAGCCAAGGACGAGCGCCATGCCTACGCCAAACGAGAAACTCGCAAACGCCCTGGAAACCCTGAAGGCGGTCCAAGCCACAGGACGAGTCGCGATCAGATCCAAGGACCTGACGCGCACCGTCCGCGAGCTGTTGCTAAAGCACGGCTTCCTGCAGGAGGTGATCAAGGGATGGTACATCCCAGCCCGTCCCGGCGCCGGTCCGGGGGAAAGCACCGCCTGGTACGCTTCGTTCTGGGATTTCTGCCGGGACTATCTCACCGAGAGATTCGGGTCGGAATGGGCGCTCACGCCCGAGCAGTCCCTCGTCCTACAGGCGGGAAACACCAGCGTGCCCACCCAGCTGCTCGTCAGAGCCAGAGGGGCGCATAATCAGGTGACCAACTTCATCCATGGCACCTCCTTGTTCGAGGGCGCCCACACGCTTCCGGAACCCGATGACGCCGTGCAACTGAACGGTCTTAGGCTCTTCAAGCCTGAAGCGGCGCTGATCGCGGCGCAGCCGTCATTCTTCGAGAACTATCCAACGGAGGCGCGGACCATCCTCTCGACGCAACGCGATGCATCCGCCTTGCTCGCCCGGCTGCTAAGTGGCGGTCATACGGTCATCGCCGGGCGCTTAGCCGGAGCTTTCCGCAACATCGGCCGCGACCGCGAGGCCGAGGACATCGTCGCTGGCATGCGTGCGGCCGACTACAACGCGCGCGAGGTGGACCCCTTCAAAGATCAGGCCCCACGTGCGCCCTACCGGCGCGACGTCTCACCCTACGTCCAACGTATCCGGCTGCTGTGGCGGAAGATGCGCGAAGACATCCCTGGGCGATTTCCTGCGCCGCCCGCGAAGATCAACGATGTCGACGCCTACATGCGTCAGGTCGATGAGATCTACGTCACCGACGCCTACCACTCCCTGTCGATCGAGGGCTACCAGGTCAGCACCGATCTGATCGAGCGGGTCCGGGCTGGAAACTGGAACCCTGTGAGCGACAAGGCTGATCGCGATCTTGAGAACGGACTCGCGGCCCGGGGCTATTGGTTGGCGTTCCAAGCCGTGAAGGGGAGCGTTCGCCGGGCCTTGAACGGTGACAATCCAGGCGAGGTCGCCGACCGCGACCACGGCGCTTGGTATCGAGAGTTGTTCGCGCCGAAGGTGACCGCGGGCATCCTCAAGCCCGAGAACCTCGCCGGCTATCGCAACGCGGCTGTCTATCTTCGCGGTTCACGGCACGTGCCGCTCAATGCCGACGCGGTGCGCGACGCCATGCCGGCCTTCTTCGAACTCCTCAGGGAGGAAACGGACCCGGCGGTTCGCATCGTGCTGGGCCACTTCATCTACGTCTACATCCATCCCTACATGGACGGGAACGGCCGCACCGGCCGCTTCCTTATGAACGTCATGATGGCGGCGGCGGGCTATCCCTGGACTGTCATCCCGGTCCAGTCGCGCGTCCCCTACATGGCCGCGCTGGAGGCCGCCAGCGTTGAGCAGAACATCGTGCCATTTGCGGAGTTTCTAGCCAGTCAGATCGGCCGGCCCGTTCCCGCGGCCGGTTGACGCGGTGGCGACCGAGTCACGTGCGCGCCGAAAGAAATTCTTGAGGGGAAAGACACCTAGCGCGTCATAATTTGAGCGGACTGTCCTTGTCGGGAGCGATCCGCAAGAATCGGCCGTAGAGCCGAAGGGGAGGTGGGATGAATTGGCCCGCCCTTCGGACGCGGGGCCTGGCTTCGCGAGGCGTGCTTGCGACCATCATGGTTCTGGTAGGCGCGCCGAACGTCGCGGCTCAGGAGCCGCTTACGACTTCGACATGACGCCGACCGAGTTTGCCGACGCGCTGCGCTGCGCGGCGTGGGGGACCGTTCGGGAATTCAGCTGCTGTTCGCGTCGGACCTGGTCGCGAGGCGACGCTCGCCGGCTTTGCGGGGCGTCCTTCGAAACCCAACACCTGCCCGACAGCCCCAGCAGGCCGAGCTTCCCGTCGACGATCTTGCGGCCCGACGCGGTGTTTCACTCGACGACCGTGTTGCGGTTCACAAGCTCAAGCTGAAAGGGCGTTGAAATAGGTCTCTAGTGCGTCGACGAGGTCGAGCTCCGTCTGCGCGGCCTGGTCGGCCTGGACGGGATCCTGCTTGGCCTGGGCGGCGCCAAGCGCCGCGATGGCTTGATCGACGCGGACGCGAAGCGCCAGGTCGCTGACCCGCGGCGAGATGGCGTCCCATTGGCCGCGGGCGAACGCCGCGGCCTTGGCCGCGTCGGCCCAGCGCGCCGGCCTGGCGGCGAGGTCGGCTCGATAGCGAAAGCCCGCATAGTCGAGCAGGCTCACCTCGACCGGGACCTTGGCGCGCGGCGCGGCGCTGACCAGGATGCGGTAGGCCTCGGCCGACGCGATGGCGAGATTGGCGCGGTCGTCCTTCTGCAGCGCGGCCTGGACTTCGGCCACCCGCGCGGCGAGCGCTCGCGCCGTGTCGGCCGGCAGGTTTCGGCTGACGGCCTTGGCGGCGGCTTTCGCCTTGCGCGCCGTCGTCTCGATCTCGGGCTTGGAGGCGGCGAAGGCGGTTTCGGTCAGGGCCTCGAAGGGCTCGGCGGCGGCGAGCTGCGGCGCCACGGCCGGCGCGGCCGGCGGGGGTGGGCGTGGCGCGGCCGCGACCGTCTTGTCATGCTGCGGGCGGCCGCATCCGGCCGTCATGCCGATGGCGAGGGCGGCCACCGGGGTGATCAGGAACTTCCACATGGCGTTCTCCTTTCGAACGGTGGATCGGGGTATGCGAGCGCCGCCGGGCGGCGCTCATGTCGGTTGCAGGCCGTCGGGCCGCGGCGCCGGCGGCGCGGCCGGCTCGCCGTGGGGGCCGAGCGTCTTGGGCGTCGTCAGCCCGATCAGCACCGGCATGGCCAGGAGCACGAGCGGATACTGCAGCAGCAGGCCGGCGATGATCGCGATCGCCAGCGGCTGCTGGATGCCAGAGCCCTGGCCGAGGGCCAGCGCCAGCGGGGTCAGGGTGAGGATGGCGGCCAGCGTGGTCATGGTGATCGGCCGCAGCCGCTCGCGGGCCGCCAGGCGCAGGGCCTCGCGGGTGGGCATGCGGTGCGCGAACTCGGCGTACTCGGAGACGAAGAAGATCGCCATCTCGGTCCCGATGCCGATGATCATGGTCATGCCCATCAGGGCGGTGATGTTTAGTTCCACCTTGGTCAGGAACAGCGCCGTGAACACCGCCGTGGTCGAGAGCAGCGAGCAGCCGATGATGATCACCGGCAGCCACAGGCGGCGGTAGATCACCAGCAGCAGGACGAACTCGGCGACCAGGGCGGCGACGAACACCTTGGCCAGGCCGGCGAAGGCGATCTGCTGCTGCTGGTAGAGGCCGCCAAGCTCGTAACGCACCCCGGCGCCGAGCATGCCCGGCTGGGCCAGCGCCTTCTTCACGTCGCCGACCGCCGCGCCCATGCCGCGGCCCACGATGCGGCCGGTGACCGCGATCATCGGCTGCAGGTTGTCGCGCGAGATCTCCGGCTGGCCGGTCACCGGGA
>JAQGIN010000043.1 GCA_028291125.1 Caulobacter sp. | reverse complement strand
CCGACCTCGCCGCCAACCAGCGCCTCGGCCGAGTCGGCGACCCCCGCCGTTCTGCCGCCCGAAACCACCGCCACCGTCGTCCGTCCGGCGGCGCCCGCCGCCGCGGTCCCGCTCGCCGCCGCCGCGGCCCTGGCCGTCGCCGAGGCGGCCCCGGCCGAGACGCCGGAGCCGGCCCCGGTCGCCGCCGCCGAGCCGCAGGCCACCGCCGTCCTGGCCACGCCGGCGACCAAGGCTCCGGCCGCCGCCGCCGGCAAGACCAAGATCGACAAGACGGCCCCGCAGGGCGAGTTGGCCGAGACGGCCGCCACCCCCCGCCGCAACGCGGCCGTCTCGGTCGCGGTCGAGGCCCTGGCCGCGTCGGCGCAGGACGACGCCGGCGGCTCGGACGCGGGCGGCCAGGCCGCCGTCCAGACCGCGTCGGCCAAGCCGACGGCCGACAAGCCGGTCGACGGCCTGGGCTTCGTCCCGACAACGGCTCCGGCCGCCCAGGCCGCCGCCGCGCCGACCGCCGTCGACGCCGGGGCCCGCGCCACGCCCGACACGGTCGCCCACCTAGCCACCCAGATCCTCAAGAAGGTGGACGCCCATTCCTCCCGCTTCGATGTCACCCTCAACCCCGAGGGGCTGGGCCGGGTCAACGTCAAGATCGAGATCAGCGCCGACGGCAAGCTGACCGCATCCATGGCCTTCGACACCACCCAGGCGGCCTCCGAGCTGCGCAACCGGGCCGGCGAGCTGCGCCACGCTCTCAGCCAGGCCGGCTTCGAGGTTTCGGACAAGGGTCTGAGCTTTGATTCCTCCAACCAGAATTCCGGCCAAGGCGGCCAGACCGCCTATAATTTCGGCGGCGGCGAAGACGGCCGCCGGGCCTGGAACGGCCGCGCCTTCCAGGCCGCCCTCACCGACGACCCCATCACCCTCGCCCTGCCCGACCTGCCGCCTGGCCTCAAAGCCGCGGCGTCGAGCGGCGTCGACGTTCGAATCTAGGGAACCCGCCCATGGTCGCCTCCACCGGCAACGCCGCCTTCGACGCCATCAACGCCGCCAAGTACGCCTCCTCCGGCGGCAGCTCGATCAATGATCGGCTGGCCAGCTCGTCGTCCTCGATCGCCGCCAACCAGCAGCAGTTCCTGCAGCTCTTGACCACCCAGCTGAAGAACCAGGACCCGCTGTCGCCGACCGACACCACCCAGATGACCCAGCAGATCACCCAGATGTCGGGGGTCGAGCAGCAGCTGCTGACCAACGATCTGCTGAAGACCCTGGTCGGGCTCAGCGACGCCGGCCTCAGCAGCGCCGTCAACATGATCGGCAAGCAGGCCACCGCCTCGTCGGACTCGTCGGTGCTGCACAGCGGCTCGGCCAAGTGGACCTACAACCTGCCGCGCACCGCCACCGCCGTGAAGATCGAAGTCCAGGACAAGTTCGGCAAGACCATCGCCACCCTCAAGCCCGAGGACCTGTCGAGCGGCAATCACGACCTGGTCTGGGACGGCAAGGCCGACAACAACGGCACGGAACAGCCGGACGGCGGCGCCTACACCCTGAAGATCACCGCCACCGACGCCAATGGAGGGGCGATCGCCGCCTCCTCCGTGGGCCAGCTCGAGGGCATCGTCACCGCGGTGACCAGCGAGGGCGGCGTCAGCATGGCGACCATCGACGGCGTCAAGACGCCGCTCAGCTGGATCACCGGCGTGTCGTCGGCCCCGACGGTCCCGGCGTCATGACCAAGACCTTCCCCATCGGGCGTCAGAACGACGCCGTCGCGAACCCAATCCCCGCGGACAAGCACGCAAACAAAGTCAGCACAGGAACACAGTCATGAGCATCAACAGCGCAATGCTCGCCGGCGTCTCGGGTCTGGTGGCCAATTCGTCCGCCCTCGCCGCCATTTCCGACAACATCGCCAACGTCAACACCGTCGGCTACAAGCGCAGCCAGGCCAATTTCTCGACCCTGGTCACCTCGCAGAGCCGCGCCTCGACCTACAGCGCCGGCGGCGTCCGGGCGGTGACCCACCAGTTCGTCACCCAGCAGGGCCTGACCCAGAGCACGGGCTCGAACCTCGACCTGTCGATCGCCGGCCAGGGCTTCTTCGTCGCCACCGAAAAGGCGACCGGCGTGGCCCCCACCGACACCCGCTCGTTCACCCGCGCCGGCTCGTTCACCCTCGACGACCAGGGCTATCTGCGCAACGACGCCGGCCTCTATCTGCAAGGCTGGCTGGCCGATCCGGTGACCGGCACGATCAAGACCGACCCGTCGGACCTCAACCAACTCCACGGCATTCAGGTGGGCAATGTCGCCGGCGCCGTCGACATGACCACCCGGGTGGCGGTCAACGCCAACATCGACGCCGCCCAGGCGATCTCGCCGGCGGCCTTGGCGGCCTCGGCCGCGGCGACGGCGTGGGCGGCTCCCGGCGACGTGGCTTATGATCCGGTCAACAACAGCATGGCCGACTACGCCAACAACGTGGCGATCGCCGCCCCGACCAACGCCGCGCCGAAGCCCGATTTCGAGATCCAGGTCCCGGTGTCGGACTCCCTGGGCGGCCAGCGCACCATCACCCTGGCGTTGTTGAAGAAGCCCGCCGCCCCGGGCGCGCCGACACCGTCGGGCCCCAATGAATGGTACGCGGAACTCATCGCCGCGCCGGGCGATCTGGCCTCGCCGACCAATGGCCAGATCGCCGCCGGCAGCGCCTTCTTCTTCCCCAACGGCCAGCTCGACGTCACGTCCACCTATGGCAGCCTGTTCGGCTATTCGGTCCTGCCGAGCCCAGGGCCGCCGGCGGTCGCCGGGGTCGCCAACCAGCCGGTGATCCAGATCGACGCCTCGGGCACCACGCCGGTGGTCAAGCCGACTTGGGCGACCGCGCTCGGCGTCTCGGCTCAGAACATCACCATGGACCTCAGCGCCACGGTCGGCGGCCTGACCCAATATAGCAGCCAGTCGATCGTCCAGGCTGTGGCCACCAACGGCACCGCGTTTGGCAACCTGACCAGCGTCGAGGTCGACAAGGACGGCTACGTCACCGCCATCTTCGACAACAGCGTCACCCGCCGGGTCGCCCAGGTGGCCATCGCCACCTTCCCCAACCCCAATGGCCTCAAGCCGGTCAACGGCAACGCCTACCGGGTCACCAACGACAGCGGCACCTTCAGCCTGCGCGCGCCCAGCACCGGCGGGTCGGGGGCGATCTCCGCCTCGACCCTGGAAGCCTCGACCGTCGACTTGTCGACCGAGTTCACCGCCATGATCATTACGCAAAGAGCCTATTCCGCCTCGTCGAAGATCATCACGACGGCGGACTCTATGCTTCAAGATCTTCTGGCTATTGTACGGTAACTTCGGGTATTAACCGGATTTAATACTTGTGTTTCACATCGACACACAATGATTTAGAGGCAGACTAGATGTTTAGGCCTTTCTTTACTATTGGAATTAAGCGGCTGTTATTTCCCGCCGCCTATGTTCCTCCTCAACAGTGATGGTTGTGGGAAGGGCGTAAAGCCATGTTGCAGCAGCAGCGCACGAACAGCCGGGGTGAGAAGTACGTGATCGGTCCGACCGGCGCGCCTCTGACTCTCTCCGACTTGCCGCCGCCGGAAACCCAGCGTTGGGTGATCCGTCGTAAGGCCGAAGTGGTCGCCGCCGTCCGCGGCGGCCTGCTTTCGCTCGACGAGGCCTGCGATCGATACAAGCTGACCAACGAGGAATTCCTCGCCTGGCAGCAGTCGATCGAACGCCACGGTCTGGCGGGCCTTCGCACCACCCGGCTTCAGCAGTATCGCTGAGGCCGGCGCGGTGAGATGACAGCGCCGCTCGACCCTGTTTCGGTCGACAGCGCGGACGGTCTAGATCAGCGGCCGCGTCCTTCTGGGCGCGGCCGCGACCTTTTGGCCCACGGCTCAAGCGGCCCAAAGGCCAGATGTAAACACCCCGTTTACCTTCTACTGGGTAAATCCTGCCTAGCGACGCGCCGCTTCGAAGCGCCCGTCGCGCGCTCCGTTTGGAGCGTCGTTTTAGGGGGCGGGCCGCTTGGATAGGTTCCTAGGTGCGATTCAGAGGTTTGGCGTCGGGCGCCTGGCGGCGCTGGTCGGCGTCGGGGCCGGCGTGGTCGCGGTGCTCGTCGCCCTGACCCTGACGTTGGGCAAGGAGCCCAGCGAACTGCTCTATGCCAATCTCGACCTCAAGGAAGCCTCGGCCGTCACCCAGTCGCTGGACCAGGCCGGCATCAAGTACGAGACCAAGGGCGACGGTTCGACCATCATGGTGGCGCGCGACAAGGTCGCCACGGCCCGGCTGATGGTGGCCGGCAAGGGTCTCGTGACCTCCGGCTCGATCGGCTACGAGATCTTCGACACCAGCAGCGCTCTGGGCCAGACCGACTTCGTTCAGCAACTCAACCGCCAGCGCGCCCTGGAAGGCGAGCTGGCGCGCACCATCCGCGGCTGGCAGGGCGTCAACAATGTCCGCGTCCACCTGGTGCTGCCCAAGCGCCAGCTGTTCGAGGAGGAGGCCGAGACGCCGTCAGCCTCGATCACCATCGGCGTCGGCGGCCGCGAGGCTTCGGCCGAGATGGTCCGGGCCATCCAGAACCTGGTGGCCGGCGCGGTGCCGAACATGAAGCCCGAACGGGTCAATGTCATCGACCAGCACGGCAAGACCCTGTCGGCGGGCAGCGATTCCAGCCTGG
>JAQGIN010000346.1 GCA_028291125.1 Caulobacter sp. | reverse complement strand
GCTGTCAGCCCTTCTTGCCTTGACCGCCTGGCGCGACCGGGGCGGCGCGTTTGGCGCCGGCCGTCTGGCCCGGCTTCATGAACTTCACCAGCACGCGCTGGCCGACCAGCAGCGGCGCGCCTTCGGCGCTGACCACGGTCTCGACCACCCGCTCGTCGCTGCGCTGGCTGGGATCGTCGGACGCCAGCTTGCGGGCCCCGAACACCGCCGCGCGGCGCAGCACCTTGCCGACATAGACCTTGCTCGGGTCGCCCTCGGGCTGGATCTCCACCCCTTGGCCGGTGGTGACATTGGGGATGTCGGCCTCGACGATCTCGGCGCGGACGATGCGCTGGGTGTCCGGCTCGAGGTCGAACATCGAGGTGACGTTCAAGGTCGAGGCGCCGGCGCCGGGATTGGCGTAGCGCCGGGCGATCCGGCCATTGGCCGGGGCGCGGATGACGGTCAGTTCCTGATTGTACTGCGCCTGGTGCAGTTGGGCGGCGTAGGTGCCGACCGCGGCGCGCTGGGCGACCAGCTGGGTGTCGGCCTGGGCGATGGCGTCGCGGGCCTGGTCCAGCCGCTGGCCGGCCACGAAGTTGGACGCCGACAGCGCCTGCAGGCGGTTGAACTCGCGCTGGGCGGTGCGCTTTTGCACTTCCAGCACGGCGATCTGGGCCTTGGCCTGGGCGAGGGCGGCGGCGGCGGTCTCGGCCGACAGCCGGGCGTCGTCGTCCTCCTGCTTGGCCAGGGGCTGGCCCTTGGCGACCTTGTCGCCTTCCTGGACGAAGACGTCGCGGACGATGCCGGCGCGACGGGCGGCGACCTGGATCACCCCGCCCTCGACGTCGGCCTTGCCATTGGCGATGGCGGCGTAGGGGCTGGGCTCCTGCATGGCCGCCGCCGCCTCCAGCTTCTTCTTTTTCGCCGCGCTCTGGCTCTTCATGAAGAAGCCGCCGCCGATGACGACGGCCGCCACGATGACGATGATCCAGAACAGGCGGCTACGCAGAAAGCCGAACATTTTCATTCCCCCGGAATTTCAATGGCTGAGCGGCGCGGGATGGGCGTCGGGCGTGCGCCGAACGTCATCCAGGATGCGGCCGTCTTCGATATGGATGACGCGATCGGCATAGGCCTCCAATCGCGGGTCGTGGGTGACGCAGATCACCGCCGCGCCACGCTCGGTGGCGGCGGCGCGCAGCAGGCCGATGACGATCTGGCCGCTTTTCCCGTCAAGAGCGGAGGTTGGCTCATCCGCGAAGATCAGGTTCGGGTTCTTGGCCATGGCGCGGGCGATGGCCACCCGCTGCTTCTCGCCGCCCGACAGTTCGGACGGGCGCTGATTGACGCGCGGGCCCAGGCCCACCTCCTCCAGCGCCGCCTGGGCGCGGCGGGACGCCTCGCCAGGGCCGACGCCCTGGTATTTCAGGGCCGTCATCACCTGCTGTTTGGCGCTGAGGGCGGGGAACAGGTTGAAGCCCTGGAAGATGAAGCCGCAATGGTCGAGGCGGAACTTGTCGATCTTGCCGGGCGACAGCTTCCACAGGTCGTTGGCCTCCAGGGCCGAGACCTTGCCCTCGTCGGGGCGCAGCAGGCCCGACAGGGCCGCCACCAGGGTCGACTTGCCCGAGCCGGACGGGCCCATGACCATGGTCACATCACCGTGCTTGGCGTCGAAGTCCACGCCCTTCAGCACCTCGATGAAGGTGCGGCCGGTCTTGAAGCGCTTGACCAGGCCCTTGGCGACCAGGGCGCTTTCGCCGTGCTTGTAGCGGATGGGGCCGTTCATCGCAGGAGATCCGCAGGTTGGCTGTTCTTCAGGACGCCCAGCGACAGGAAGCCGGACAGCATGGCGATGACGATCAGGAACACCGCGACCACCACCACCAGGGTCGGCGGGTAGAACATCGGCACCCCGCCGGCGGTGGCGGCCAGCGAGACCAGCCAGGTGAGCAGGCCCGACGCGAGCACGCCGATGATCCCGACCCAGAAGCTCAGCTCCATGACGATGTTGCGCAGGTCGCCCATCGACACGCCCAGGGCGCGCAGGGACGCGAACTCCTTGATATTGGCCATGATCGCGCCGCGCAGGGTCTGCCAGGTGATCACCACCCCGATCAGCAGACCCAGGAAGGCCGAGAAGCCCAGGATGATGCCGATGATCTGGTCGTCGAGCATGGCGCCGGAATTGGCGTCGGCCAGTTCCTGACGGGTCCAGGCGCGGAACTGGCCGTCGCCCTTCTTGTTCAACTGGGCCGCGACGATCTCGGCCCGGGCCGGATCGCGGATCTGCACCATCAGCGGGCCGACGCGCTGGCCGGTGTCGGCCTCGCCCAGCATCCGCAGGGTGTCGCGCGACATCACCAGGGTGGGCTGGATGATGTTGGGATAGCCGGTGGTGACCACGCCGATGGTGATGGTCTTGCCGTTGTAGATCGCCTTGTCGCCCTTCTTGACGCCGAGACGCTTGAGGGCGGTCTGGTCGACGGCCACCGAGAACGGCTGGCGCAGAGCCTCGATCATGGTGTCGGTGTAGTCGGTCGGCACGGTGACGAAGCCTGGGATCGCGTCGATCACCGTGACATTGACGAACTCGCTCTTGCGGCCGCCCTTGCCGGCCCCCTTGCCGCCCTTGGCGCTCGCCTTGGCGCGGGCGTCGGCCTTGGCCTGCTCCTCGGGCGACAGGATGTTCTGGAAGCGGCCGCCGGATCCGTCGAGGGGCGCCACCTGCAGCACCTCGGGGTGGGAATAGACCAGGGGGATCATGCGGCGGGGCAGGCCCGAGGGCCCGCCGAACAGCGCCTTGGCGCCGGGGCCCAGCACCATGATGTCGGCGCGGGCCCGGTCGATCTGGGCGGTGAAGCCCTTGCCGATGCCGACGAAGATGCCGACCTGGGCCAGGACCAGCAGGCCGGAAAAGGCGAGCGCGACGACGGCGGCCATGTAGCGGCGCCATTCGTATATCAGTGTGGCCAAGGCCAGCGACATGCCCGGTATGCTCCCCCTATCGACACCGAAGCTAATGAACGGCGATATTCATGCGGCCAAGTTAAATCGGGGTAAGGCGGAACCGCCCGTCTCCGAGCGTTGGTCCGGGCGCAAATCTTGAGCCCATCTAGGCTGATGTTCATTCGAAAATGGAAGTTTCCGGGCGTTCCATGACAAATCGTCCATCCGGCGAGCCCGTGTTCTTGGCGCGGCGATCCGCGCTGGGCGCCGCGGCGCTGGGCGGACGGCGGGCCCCTTGGCCCGCCCGACGCATGTCGCTTGCGCGCCGCGCCCTTCTCGTAGTCAAACTGGTCGCTTGGCCGACGTCGTGGGGGCGTCGCTAGCGCAAAAGGTTCCGCCGTCTTGAATTTTCGTCCCGAGAACGTCCAGAGCCTCGCCGGCCTGGCGCTCACCCTGGCGCTATGCTGGATCGTCTCCGAGAACCGCAAGCGCTTCCCCTGGAAGCTGGCCATCGGGGCCATCCTGATCCAGGTCGGCCTGGTCCTACTGCTGTTCGGCCTGCCCCAGGCCCAGCAACTGCTGCGCGGCGTCAACGGCGCGGTCGAGGGCCTCGGCGCCTCGACCCGGGCCGGCACCCAGTTCGTGTTCGGCTTCCTGGCCGGCGGAGCCCAGCCCTATGACGTCAGCAATCCGGGCGCCGGCTTCATCTTCGCCTTCCAGGTCATGCCGGTGATCCTGGTGGTTTGCGCGCTGTCGGCGCTGCTGTGGCACTGGAAGATCCTCAAGTGGCTGGCCCAGGGCTTCGGCTTCATCTTCCAGCGCACGCTGGGCTTGCGCGGCCCGCCGGCCCTGGCCACCGCCGCCACCATCTTCATGGGTCAGGTCGAGGGGCCGATCTTCATCCGCGCCTATCTCGACCGCCTGACCCGGTCGGAGCTGTTCATGCTGATCGCGGTCGGCATGGCCTGTGTCTCCGGTTCGACCATGGTCGCCTACGCCACCATCCTGCATGACGTGCTGCCCAACGCCGCCGCCCACGTGCTGACCGCCTCGCTGATCTCGGCCCCGGCCGGGGTGCTGCTGGCCCGGGTGATCGTGCCGCCGGACCTGATGGAACGCAGCGCCGAACTCGACCTGGCCGGCGAGGACAAGACCTATGGCAGCGCCATCGACGCGGTCATGAAGGGCACCAGCGACGGCCTGCAGATCGCGTTGAACGTCGGGGCCACCCTGATCGTCTTCGTCGCCCTGGCCACCATGGCCGACAAGATCCTCGGGGCCCTGCCGCCGGTCGGCGGCGCGCCGATGAGCATCACCCGCGGCCTGGGGGTGATCTTCGCGCCGCTGGCCTGGTCGATGGGCATCCCCTGGCGCGAGGCGGGCACCGCCGGCGGCCTGCTGGGCGTGAAGCTGATCCTCACCGAGTTCATGGCCTTCATCCAACTGTCCAAGGTCGGGCCCGACCTGCTCGACGAGCGCACCCGGATGATCATGACCTACGCCCTGTGCGGCTTCGCCAATATCGGCTCGGTGGGCATGAACGTCGCCGGCTTCAGCATCCTGGTGCCGCAACGGCGGGCCGAGATCCTTGGCCTGGTGTGGAAGGCGATGATGGCCGGCTTCCTGGCCACCTGCCTGACCGGCTCGCTGATCGGCCTGATGCCGCGGGCGCTGTTCGGCCTGTAGCGGGCGGCTTGACGACCTCATTCTTCTCCCTTCCCCCTTGATGGGGGAAGGGCCGGGGTCGGGGGTGACAGCGTGTCAGGCAAGCCACCAAAGCCGCTGCACGCACCGGGAGCAATCAAGCGCGCCCAGCGGCTGCGACGCGAGATGACGGTCAGCGAGCGAATCCTCTGGGAAGCGCTTCGCCGCCTGAACCTCCACATCCGCCGCCAGGCCCCGCTCGGCCGCTATGTCGTCGATTTCGTCCATCACGGGCGCGGCTGGTGATCGAGGTCGACGGTGGCCGTCACGACCTGCCGGAAGCTCAGCTGCACGACGCCGTCCGTGACGCCTGGCTCGCCGAGCAGGGCTATCGCATCCTCCGCATCCGTGATCGTGACGCCTTCGGCGCCGCGGACGCGGTCGCCGAGCGTGTCGCGGCTGAGATTCAGCGGACACCCCCATCCCAACCCTTCCCCCATCAAGGGGGAAGAGCTTGAGGCGCGGGCTTGCCTTCCGGCCAGCGCCCAAGGCGGGGTCTAGGCGCGGGGCCGCAGCTTCTTGATCACCCCGGAGAAGTTCAGCATCGGCGCGCCGCCGGTCGACAGCAGGCCGCGGACGAACAGCAGGCTGCCGCCGGCCTTGACCACCTCGCCGGTGGCCTCGACCACGTCGCCGACATGGGCTGGACCGAGGAATTCGCCATTGAGGCTGACGGTGACGGCGTGGGCCTCGCCCAGGGTCCGCCAGGCGATGGCGAACAGGCAAAAATCGGCGAAGGTCATCATGCAGCCGCCGTGCATGAAGCCGCCGCCGTTCATGTGCTTGGCCTGCGCGCGGAAGGCGCAGCGCACGGCGCCGTCGTCGTCCTCCTGGAAGTAGAACGGCCCCGACTGGTCCTCGAACGGGTCGCTGCCCGACCAGGTGCGCCAGCCGGCCCACTCGCCCTGCGTGACCAATCGCGGGCCGCCGATCGCCTCGTTGCCGCCGTCCATCGCCCCATCCCCCCATACGCGCGTTTCAATGGAGCTAGTGGGCGCGGGGAGGCGACGCAAGCGCCCGGTCTCGCGCGCCGGGAAAATCCGTGGCATGGCATCGCCGATGAGCTCCCCCATCGAAGACGTCATCCTGTTTCAGCTCGCCGCCCTGCC
>JAQGIN010000306.1 GCA_028291125.1 Caulobacter sp. | reverse complement strand
CCGATATCGGCGACGCGCCGGTGAACCCGGACCTCCGCCTTGACGGCTGTCACGCCGCGAAGCCCTCGAAGATCAGGTTGTCGCAGTGGTCGGCGACCTTGGCCCAGTCGTCGGAGGCGCGAACGGTCCAGGCCATCACCGGCATGCCCTTGGCGCGCAAGGCGTCGGCCTTCAGGCTCGGCAGCATGTCGAGGCCCAGGGCCAGGAAGTCGGGCCGGGCGATCTCGACCTGCTCCAGCGCCACCAGCGACCGGCGCAGCTCGGGCGCCAGCTTGCGGGCGGCCGGATCGTTCCAGGTGTAGGAATTGAGCCCGCGCAGGATCTGCGGATGGTGGTCGGCGAACCAGGCGTGCGAATAGGGATTGAAGCCGATCACGGCGGTGGGGCCGTTGTGGTCGAGCAGCACCTCGCTGACCCGCTTCTCCAGTTCGCCGACCTCGCCGAACGCGGTCTTCAGCTCGATGCAGACCATGGCCCGGTGGCCGACGACGGCCAGCGCCTCGGCCAGGCTCGGAATGGTCTCGTCGGAACCGGTCAGGCGCAGATCCACCAGGTCGGCGGCGGTGTGGTCGCGCACCCGCCCCGCCGCGCCGGTCAGCCGCTCCAGCTGGTCGTCGTGGAACACCACCACATGGTCGTCGGCGGTCAGCTGCACGTCCAGCTCGATGCCGTAGCCGGCCGCGCAGGCCGCCTGGAAGGCCGCCAAGGAGTTCTCCGGCGCGCCGCCCGGCGACCACAGGCCGCGATGGGCGATCGGCGGGTCGAAGAGACGTTCCCAGGCCTCGCCGAAGGCTTCCGGCTCGGGGCGTGGGTGGCGCCGCATCAGGCGATCTCCACCACGGCGTCGACCTCGACCGCGAAGCCCAGCGGCAGCTTGTAGACGCCGACGGCGGACCGGGCGTGGCGACCGGCGTCGCCGAAGGCCTCGACCATCAGGTCCGAGCAGCCGTTGATCACCTTGGGAATGTCGATGAAGTCCGGCCCGGCCTGGACGAAGCCGCCCAGCTTGACCACGCGCCGGACGCGGTCGAGGTCGCCGTCGCAGGCGGCCTTCATCTGGGCCAACAGATTGATCCCGCACAGCCGCGCCGCGGCCTGGGCGGCCGCCAGGTCGAGATCGACGCCGACCGTGCCCTTGGCCCCGCCCGAGGCGTCCGTCGACACTTGACCCGAGATGTGGACCAGGCCGCCGGCGCGCACGAACGGCACATAGTTGGCCACCGGGGCCACCGGTTGCGGCAGCACCACGCCAAGCCCGGCCAGACGTTCTTCGATCTTCGACATCACGCGCTCCATCACCGGCCAATGCTTAGCGACGCGGGAACGGGGCACAAGAAAAAAGGCCCGGACCGTCACCGGTCCGAGCCTCAGGCTGGGTCGTCGTTCGGGCCGCGCCGAGGCGCGGCCCGAGAAGGTTTAGCGCGCGGCTTGGAACTTTTCGACCGCGGCGGTGACGCGCTCGTTCAGCGGCTTCACCGAGTCCTTGATCGAGGCGGAGACGATCTCGGAGGCCTTGCTCATCTGAGCGATGTAGGATTCCAGAGCGCTCTTGGCCCAGGCGGTCTGCAGTTCGACGGCTTCCTGCACGCTCTTGGCGCCGGCCAGCGACTTGGCGGCGGCCACTTGTTCTTCGGCGGCCTTCTTCGAATAGGCCATCGCCTGAGCGCCGAGGGCTTCCGCGCCCTTGGTGGCGGCGGTGACCGAAGCGACGACGGCTTCGAGATTCTTCTTGGAATGGGTGTTGGCTTCAGCCAGGGCGGCCAAGGACTTTTCGACGCCGTCCTTGAACGCTTGGTTGCTGGCGGTGGTGATTTGTTCGGCGGTGGTCTTCAGGGTGTCGGCGGCGGCCATGGAGCATCTCCTTGCGAGGGGCGGGGCACGGGCGGAAGGGTCGCGAGGCTTTAAGCGGCGCTTCCAGCCTCCGTCCCAGACATTGGGAACAGACTTAATTTCTCATGCTGCAGTGCAGCAGTCAAGAATTTTGTGCAGCGCACCATAACCTAAGGTCAACCGAAGCGTGGCCGCAACGCGCTCGATTTTTCCGCAGCCGCGACCAAATCGCTCACCTCTTGTTTACTTTAGCGAAAGGGGAGACTCGGCATGGTAAGAGATACGCGTGTGGCGGTGCGGAACCGCTCAGTTCAAATGACGGACGCATAACTCATGTTCGCCAAGCTACGATCCGCCCGTCTCGCCTTGACCGGCCTCGCCAGCGCGCTGCTGTTCGGCCTCGCCGCCCCGGCCATGGCCAGCCCGCAAGCCGAACCGAAGTACGCGGCCATCGTCATCGACGCCAATTCGGGCGAGATGCTCTACGACAATCGCGCCGACAGCCCGCGCTATCCCGCCTCGATCACCAAGGTCATGACTCTGTACCTGGCCTTCGAGGCCCTGGCGGAAGGCCGCATCAAGCTGACCGACCGCGTCCCCTTCTCATCCCACGCCGCCAACCAGGCCCCGACCAAGCTGGGTCTGCGGGCCGGCGATTCGATCACCGTCGACGAGGCCATCCGCGCGATGAGCGTGAAGTCGGCCAACGACGCCGCCGTGGCCATGGCCGAGAAGCTGGGCGGCAGCGAGACCCGTTTCGCCGCCCTGATGACCCTGCGCGGCCAAGAGCTGGGCATGCGCAACACCCGCTTCGTCAACGCTTCGGGCCTGCCCGACAGCCGCCAGATCAGCACCGCCCGCGACATCGCCATCCTGTCGCGCGCCACCATGCGCGACTTCCCGCAGTACTACAGCTACTTCGCCCTCAAGAGCTTCAGCTTCCGCGGGAACACCATCCCCGGCCACAAGCGTCTGCTCGATTCCATGCCCGGCTTCGACGGGCTGAAGACTGGCTACACCAACGCCTCGGGCTTCAACCTCGCCGGCTCGGCCGTGCGCGACGGTCGCCGGCTGATCGCCGTGGTCCTGGGCGGCCCCTCCGCCGCCTGGCGCGACAACAACATGGAAGACCTGCTGAGCACCGGCTTCGACGTGCTGCGCCGCCGCAGCCACGGTGATCGCACGACCATCGCCGCCAACCTCTACGAGGACGACCCGCGCGGCCCGATCATGCGGCCCTCGGTCGAACAGGGTGACGGCGAGCAGTCGGGCCTGAGCATCGTCCTCACCGACAACCCCGCCCCGCCCCGCGCCACCAAGGTCTCGCCCAGCTTCAAGGCCGCCAAGGCCAAGAACCGCGGCGAGTGGAGCGTCCAGGTCGGCGCCTTCAAGAGCCGGGGCCTGGCCAGCAAGCAGCTCGATCACGTCCGCGGCCGGTTCGCCCGCGTCGTCGCCGACGCCGAGGGCGCCGTGGTCGGGGCGCGTGGGTCGTTCAAGGCCCAGTTCCAGGGCCTGACGGCCGAAGCGGCCCGCAGCGCCTGCGCGGCGATCAGCGCCAAGCGCCAGCCCTGCATGATCCTCGCCCCCGGGCGCGGCTAAGCCTTACGAAGCAGGCGGTCGCGCGCGGCGTTGAGCTGGGCGGCCAGGCCTTCGGTGCCGCCCGCATCGGGATGCGCCCGGCGGATCAATCGCCCATAGGCCGCCAGGATCTCCTCGCGGCTGGCCGATGGCCCCACCCCAAGGATCGACCGCGCCTCGGCCAGGCCGGGCTCGATCCGCGGCGCCGAGCGTTTCGGGCCGGCCGGCCGGACGCGGGCCGTGCTGGCCGTCCACAGGCCGATCACCGACAGCACGATCCCGGTTCCCCAGGCCCCGCGAATGAAGGTGAAGGCCGCGCCGGAGAAGGCGGCGATGGCCATGGCCCCGGCCGCGATGCGCCAGCCGTCGCCCTTGAACCACGGCTTTCGCCCACGCCACAGGAACAGGGCCAACACGGCGCCGAGCAAGAGATAGAACATCAAAGGGTCCGGACGCCGTCCGCCAGCCTCATTGGGCGGCGAGCAGAGTTTCCCCGGAATAGGCCGAAAGGCCAAGCGAATGCATCAGAGCCCGCAGCTCCTGGCGGGCCGCCAGGTGCTGCAGCGACACCGGCACCGGCCGCACCTGCGGCGACAGGTCGGCGATGGTCAGGCCGAACGGGAACAGCTCGCGATAGATCACCCGGTCGCGCAGGCCGGGGCCCATGCGGAAGCCGACGCGGCGCGACAGGGCGGTGAGCCGGTCCTCGAGCCGCTTGCGGTTGCGGGCCTCGGTGGTGGCCAGGCGGTTGCGCAGCACCACCCAGTCCAGCGGCTGGCGCTGGCCCGAGGCGGCGCGGGCCTTACGGGCCTCCCACACGGTTTCGGAATAGAGGCTGGGCTTGGTCAGCTCCATGGTCACCGGGTCGACGTGGCCCAGCATGTCGAAGTCGACGAAACTGTCGTTCATCGGCGTGACGATCAGGTCGGCGCGGCCGTGGGCCATGCGCGAAATCGCCGTGTCGCCCCCGGGGGTGTCGATCAGCACGAAGTCGGCGGCGTCGAGGGCGGCGACATAGGCCGCCTCGAAGCGGGCCACCTGCTCGCCTTCCGAGGCCTTGGCCAGGGCGATATCGTCGTCGCTGAGCCGTTGCTGGATCGGCTCCGGCAGGGTCATGGCCTTGTCGGCCAGCCAGGCGCGGCGATTCTCGAAGAACCGCATCGACGACGATTGGCGCAGGTCGAGGTCGATCAGCGCCACCTTGGCGCCGCCGTACAGCAGGGCGGTGGCCAGGTGCACGGCGATGGTCGACTTGCCGGCCCCGCCCTTTTCGTTGCCGACGACGATGACGCGCGTTTCGGCCATAAGCTTTGATCCTCGTTGCGCCCCGACTCGGCGAATCTTCCGCGAAGGTTAATGGACGAGACACCCGGCGCCGAGGGGCCGTCAATGAAACCCTGGGGATGGAGCCGCGCACCTTTTGTCGCAGGTGGACGGCGCGGGCCCGCTCGGTCATAAGCCGGGCCTTGCCGCGCAGGAGTTATCGATGTCCCAGCCGTCGCTCGCCACCGTCCGGGGCGTCGCCGAGCTTCGCGCCCAGGTCCGGGCCTGGAAGGCCGCCGGCCAGTCCGTGGCCCTGATCCCGACCATGGGCGCCCTGCACGAGGGCCACCTGTCGCTGATCCGTCTGGGCCGCCAGCGAGCCGACCGCACGGTGGCCAGCATCTTCGTCAATCCCAAGCAGTTCGCGCCGCACGAGGACTTCGACGCCTATCCGCGCGGCGAGGCCCACGACGCCGAATTGCTGGCCTCGGTCGGCTGCGACCTGCTCTACGCCCCGACCGGCGCCGCGATGTACGCCCCCGGTTTCGCCACCGCGATCCAGGTCGGCGGCGTCTCCGAGCCGCTGGAGGGCGCCGCCCGGCCGCAGTTCTTCGGCGGCGTCGCCACCGTGGTCGCCAAGCTGCTGATCCAGGCCGAGCCCGACGTGGCGGTGTTCGGCGAGAAGGACTACCAGCAGCTGCGGGTCATCCAGCGCCTGGCCCGCGACCTCGACCTGCCGGTCGAGATCCTCGGCGCCCCGACGGCGCGGGACGCGGACGGCGTGGCCCTGTCATCGCGCAACGCCTATCTGACCCCGGCCGAGCGCGCCGCCGCCGTCGCCCTGCCCCGCGCCCTGGCCGAGGCGGCCCGGGCGGTGGCGGCCGGCGGCCGGGTCGACTCCGTCGAGGCGGCGGCCGTGACGGCGCTGGCCGCGGCCGGCTTTGGTCCGATCGACTATGTCGAGGTGCGCGAGGCCGGCGACCTGTCGCGTCTGGGCCCCGGCCCGATCGGCGCGGCCTCGGCCCGGATCCTGGCCGCCGCCAAGCTGGGCAAGACCCGCCTGATCGACAACATGGCGGTAGGGTGATCCGCATCCTCTGAATATCCCCACTGCCCATCATCCCCGCGAAAGCGGGGACCCAGGTGTTTTATCGTCGAGCGCCGTGGGTTTCAGAAAAAGCCTGGGTCCCCGCTTTCGCGGGGATGATGGCTGGATGGGAGGTGGTTTCCATCCGACGGAATCACGCGCCTAGACGGCCACCCTGCCAAGCCAATCGCGGATCTCCCGCGCCAGCGCGGCGGGCTGTTCGATGGGGATCATGTGGCCGGAGTCCGCGATCACCCGCAGCGTGGCGTCCGGAATGCCCGCCACCAATTCCCGCGCCTCCTCCAGGCTCCGCAGCCGGTCCTCGGTGGCGGCGATCACCAGGGTCGGGACGCGCAGCTCGGCGAGGCGGCCCAACTCGTCGGCGCGCGTCACCCGCGACTGCCGGACGAAGACCTCCCAGCCCAGCCGCAGGCCCATGGCGCGGACCCGGTCGACCATCGCCTCGTCCTGGGCGTGGGTCGGCGACAGCGAGGCGGTGATCGCCGCGCGGCTCAAGCCTCTGAATCTTTGCGGCGCCACGCCGTCAACGGCGGCGGCTTGGCGCGCCGCCTGCACCGCGCTGTCGCCGCGCGCCGAGGTGGCGATCAGGATCAGGGCCGCGACGCGGTCCGGCGCTTGCCGGACCATCGCCCGGGCCACATAGCCGCCCATCGAAAAGCCGATCAACGCGAAGCGCGGCGGGGCGGCGTCCAAGATCCGCTCGGCCATGGCCTCGATCGTGTCGCCCCGGCTCAGATCCTTGAGGAAGACCGGCCCGATCGCGGCTAGGTCGTCGGCGACGTCGCGCCACAGATCGCCGTCGGCCATGAAGCCGGAGACCAGGACCAGGTTCACCAGGCCCCCAGCTCGCGCAGCTGGCGGGCCAGCTCCGGCGGCATGTCGGCCCCCTCGCCGACCGCCAGGTCCGGCGGCGCATCCTCGGGCTTCAGATAGCGCCAGCCCTGGAACGCCCGGCGCGGCTGCGGGGCGGTGCGTACGCAGGCCGGGTCCAGGGTCACCTCGCAGCGGGCGGCCGGGCCGGAACCGACGGTGTCGATGGCCAGGATGGTTTGGCGGCACAGCACCTGGCCCTTGAACACCCGGTACAGCGAACCGCCGTCCAACACCTCCTCGACCCGCTTGGGGGTCATGCGGGTGCGCATGATCCACGGCTCGCCGGCGGCGTGCCAGTCGATCAGATCCTCGACCGTGTCGCAGCCGACGCAGAGCTTGATGATGTGCAGAGCCATGACCGGTTCTTACCGCGTTCCCCGGCGACGGGGAAAGGTCTGGTCCAGTCAGATGACCAAGCTTTCACTAGGCGACGACCGCCGCCGGCCCGCATGCTGCCGCCGATGTCGCCTTCGCCCCACCCGTTGCGCCAGACCCTGCCGGCCGATCCGCTGCCGCGCCACCGGCATGCCGCGCCCTATTGGGCGATCGTGCTGGCCGGCGGCTACGAGGAGGCCGGCGACCATGGCCGGCGGCGGGTGAGCGCCGGCGACCTCATCGCCCACGGGGCCTTCGAGGCCCATCTCAACCGCTTCGCGCCGAACGGGGCGACGGTGCTGAACCTGCCGACCGAGGCCGTCCCGCCCCAGGCGTTCGGCCGCCTGGCCGATGTCGACGCCGTGGTCCGGCTGGTCGAGCGCGACCCGATCCAGGCCGTGGCCCTGATCCTGGACGGATTCGAGGCGATCGCGCCGCGCGCGCTCGACTGGCCCGACCAGTTGGCGGCCGCCCTGACCCAGGACCCGTCGGCCGAGATCGGCGCCTGGGCCCGGGCCCGCGGCCTCAGCGGCGAACACGTGGCCCGCGGCTTTCGCCAGGTGTTCGGGGTCAGCCCCCGGCGGTTTCGGCTGGAGGCCCGGGCCCGCGCCGCCCTCGGCGACTTGATCCACGGCCGCGCGTCCCTGGCCGGGGTGGCGGCCGACCGCGGCTTCACCGACCAGGCCCATATGAGCCGCGCCGTTCAGGCGGTGACCGGGCGGACGCCCGGCCTCTGGCGGCGATCAACTGCGTACAAGACCGGGACCTAGGGGCGGGCGACAACGGCGGCATGAACCGCCGCACCCTTCTGGCCACATCGCTGGCCCTGCTCGCCCCGCCGCTCGCCGCCCAGGCCGCGCCCCGCACCCAGTGGCGCTTCCGCGGCTCGGAGGGCTTCGACGCCCTGTGCTTCCTCGGCCCGCTGTCGGGCAAGCCGTTCTACGCCCGCTACTACGAGACCGAGCTGGCCGCCTTCCGGCCGCGCCTGGCCCCCGCCGCCGTCGAGGCCCTGGCCAGCCTGCAGGCCGAGGCCGACAAGGCCAACGAGCTGCTGGGCCCCAATCTCTGCACCCTGATGTCCGGCGGGCCGGACGCCAGCCTGGGCGACTTGATCGCCGCCCTCGACCAGGCCGAGACGGCGATCCTGCCGAACTACCAGGCCAGCCCCTATTGGGACGCCGCCGACTGGACGACCTTCCTGGGCCGCCGCGACCGGCTGCGGATCGTGCTGCGCGGGCTGGCCGACGCCGACTTCGCCGGCCTGCGCCGCGACGCCCTGGGCGATCGCCTGACAGCCCGCCTGCCGGCCATGGCGACGCGGTTTTCCGCCTACGACGTCATCGCCGAGCAGGAGCGCCTGCTGGGCCGGCCGCTGCTGCCGTCGATCGAGGTGATCCTGCTGTGGTTCTCCAGGCCGCACGGCATCCGCATCCAGGGCCAGCGCTTCCTCAGCCATGTCGACTATCCCGACGCTCTGCTGGTCCGCAACGCCGCCCACGAGATCCTGCACCCGCCGTTCGCCATGGACGGGCCGACCGCCAAGGCGGCCCTGGCGGTGCTGTCCGCCGACCCGCTGCTGGCCCGCATCGTCGCCGAGCACAATCCGGCCTTCGGTTACAACAGCCTGGAGGGGGTGTTGAACGAGGACACCGTCCAGGCCCTGGAGCAGATCGTCTCCGAACGCCTCGGCGTGGCGGTGGCGCCGGCCGAGCGCTGGGCCAAGTCCGACGACGGCATGCACGTGCTGGCGGCCGGCCTCTATGGCCTGCTGAAGGCCGACGGCTATGACCGCACGGGGGGCGATCTGGAAACCTGGATGCGAGCGGCCGCCGCCGACGGCAAGCTGTCGCCGCCCCGGCTGCACGCCGCCGCCGCGGCGGTGCTGCAGGTTCCGGAGACCGGACTGTGGCCGCGGAAGGCTAGTTAGCCGGCCTTGGCCAGGGCCGGCTCCAGCTTCGCCAGCAGCACGCCTTCGCTGACCTGGGCGCCGGCCGTGGCCGACAGCTCGGCGACCACGCCGTCGAACGGCGCGGCCAGGGCGTGCTCCATCTTCATCGCCTCGAGGGTCAGCAAGGTCTGGCCCTTGACGACCGCCTCGCCGGCCGTCACCGCCACCGAGACGATCTTGCCCGGCATCGGCGACAGGATGGCCCCGTCGGAGGCCGCCACATGCGCCCCGTCGGCGGCGCGGACGAAGCTGAACTCGCGCGCCTCGCCGTCCTCGAACACATAGCTCGGCTCGACGCCGTGGACGGTGGGCAGGACGAAGACGTCGTCCAGCGGCCGGTCGTCCTCGACGGTGATGTCCCATGACCAGTCGTCGGTCCCGCCGTCGACCAGGCCGACGGTCAGCGGAACCGGCGCGCCGTCGACCGCCATCGGCAGAGCCATGGCGGCCCGGCCGCCGTTGAGGCGAAAGCCCAGGAGCTTGGACGGGGCGCTGGTCCAGACGTCGGCGGCGGCGCTGTCGGCCTCGACGAAGGCCTCCAGCCGCTGGCCGATCGCCGCCAGGGTCGGGGCGTCGCTGAAGCGGCGGTCGGTCAGTTCCTCCAGCCGCGCCTCGATAAAGCCGGTGTCGACGGCGCCGGCCACGAAGTCGGGATGTGACGCGCAGCGGGCCAGGAAGGCGGCGTTGGTCTTCACCGGCCACACCTCGACGGCGCGGCAGGCCTCGGCCAGGGTCTCGGCGGCGGCCTCGCGGGTGTCGCCGAAGCTGATCAGCTTGGCGATCATCGGGTCGTAGAACGGCGTGACCTCGCCGCCCTCCTCCACCGCGCTGTCGACCCGAACGAGGTCGTCGGGCAGGCGGAAATGGGTCAGCGGGCCGGTGCTGGGCAGGAAGCCGGTGGCCGGGTTCTCGGCGTAGAGCCGGGCCTCCATCGCCCAGCCCTCCAGGGTGATGTCGTCCTGGCTCAGCGGCAGCGGCTCGCCCGAGGCGACCCGAAGTTGCCATTCGACCAGGTCCTGGCCGGTGACCATTTCGGTGACCGGATGCTCGACCTGCAGCCGGGTGTTCATCTCCATGAACCAGATGCGGTCGGGGTGCAGGCCGCCGCTGGCGTCGGCGATGAACTCCACCGTGCCGGCCCCGACATAGCTCACCGCCTTGGCGGCCTTGACCGCGGCGGCGCAGACGGCGGCGCGGGTGGCCTCGTCCATGCCGGGGGCCGGGGCCTCCTCGATGACCTTCTGGTGGCGGCGCTGCAGCGAGCAGTCGCGCTCGAACAGGTGGACGACCTCGCCGAACGTATCGCCGAACACCTGCACCTCGATGTGACGCGGCCGGGTGACGTATTTCTCGATCAGCACCTTGTCGTCGCCGAAGCTGGCGGCGGCCTCGCGCCGGCACGAGGCCAGGGCGGCGGTGAAGTCGCCGGCCTGGTCGACCTTGCGCATGCCCTTGCCGCCGCCGCCGGCCACGGCCTTGATCAGCACCGGATAGCCGATGGCCGCCGCTTCCTTGGCCAAGCGGGCCTCGGACTGATCGTCGCCGAGATAGCCGGGCGTGGTCGGCACGCCGGCCGCGATCATCAGCTTCTTGGCCGCGTCCTTCAGACCCATGGCGCGGATCGCCGCCGCCGGCGGGCCGATCCAGACCAGGCCCGCCTCGACCACCGCCTGGGCGAAGTCGGCGTTCTCGGACAGGAAGCCGTAGCCGGGATGGATCGCCGCCGCGCCGGACTGCTTGGCGGCCGCCAGGATCTTGTCGGCGACCAAATAGCTCTCCCGCGCGGGCGCCGGACCGATCAGGATCGCCTCGTCGGCCTCGAGCACGAACGGCGCGGCGGCGTCGGCCTCGGAATAGACCGCGATGGTCCGCACGCCCAGCTCGCGGGCGGTGCGGATGATCCGACGGGCGATCTCGCCGCGGTTGGCGATCAGGACGGAGGAGAGCAAGGGATCGAAATCCTAAATCTGCGCCAGGCTGAGGATCAGCAGACCGACGAGCAGCAGGGAGAAGGCGACGACGGTCGACCACCACACGAACAGGGTCTTCAGAACGGCGCCGACGACGCTGGAACCATAGGCCCCACGCAGGGTCTGGAACAGGTTGATCGGCGTCCAGATCGCCAGGACCACGAACCAGACGACGGCCAGGGCCTCGGGCAGGACCATGCCGATGGCGTTGGTCAGGAAGGCGAACGACAGCAGGTTGGTGGCCACCAGCAGGTGGTCGTAGATGAAGTACTGGCGCTTGTTGAGATAGACGAAGGCCAGGCTCAGCCCGACGATCGGCAAGAGCAGCACCGCCAGGCGGTGGGCCCAGCCGAACATCACGACCAAGTAGTATTCCGGGTTCTCGATGGCCTTGGCGATGCCCTCCTTCAGCCAGGCTCCTCGCTTGGCGTCGGGCGGGCCATGATGGGGCGCCGGGCCGGGCGCGACCTTCACGGTGGTGTCGCCGATCTGGCCCAGCTCGACCGCCTGGGCCTCGATCTCGTCCGGCTTGCCGGTGAGCGACAGGTTGCGCACCTTCTCGGCGGCCTGCTGGCGCGTCGCCTCGCGGAGCGCCAACTCCTCCTGGGCCGCCTTGGTGTTGTTTTGCAGCGCCAGGGCCTTGGCCATCGCCGCGTCGTACTTGGTCTGGGCCTTCTGGACGTCCTCGGCGTAGCGCTCGGCGACCTTGGCCTTGTCCTGGTCGGGATCCTTCAGGCCCTCGTCACGCTCGCTGGCGGCGTCCGCCAGCCTTTCGCGGCGGCCCTCCGCGGCCGCGGCGCGCATCTTGGCCGCCTCGGCGGCGCGCCCCTGCGGCGTGGCCAGCAAGGCGGCGCGCTCGTGGTCCTTCAGCTCCTCGTGGTGCTTGATCTGATGGATCGCGTGCTCGGCCGCGAAGATGAACAGCAGCAGGGCGACCAGGAAGGTGCGGAACGGCGGCACGTGCCGGGCGATGCGGCCTTCCATGTAGTCCTTGGCCAGCACGCCGGGCTTGAAGAACAGCAGCGGCAGGGTGCGCCATAGGCGGCCATCGAGGTGGAACAGTCCCTCGATGGCCTCCCAGATCAGGTGCAGGATCGACCGGTGATGGGTGTCGGCGTTCTGGCCGCAGGCGTGGCAGTACCAGCCCTCCAGCGGCGTGCCGCAGTTGGCGCAGGGCTGATCCTGCTTGGTGAACGGCTTGGCCTTGGGCCGAAACAGGCCCGTGACGCTGTCGGCCGCCGCCGCCTCGATCTCCGCGTTCATCGTCCCCCCTGCCCCCGCTAGGTCCTAGACCGCCCAGGACGGCTTGCGCCGCTCGAGGAAGGCGCGGACGCCCTCCTGGCCTTCGGGCGACACCCGGCGGCGAGCGATGCGGCGGGCGGTCTCCTCGATCAGGCCGCGGTCGATCTTCTGGCCGAACACGTCGTGCACCAGCTGCTTGGCGTCGCCGATCGCGCCGGGCGCGGCCGCCGTCATCTCGGCGATCAAGGCTTCCTGGGCGGCCTCGAGCGACGCGACGTCGTCGAACACCTCGTCGACCAGGCCGTAGCTCCAGGCCTGGTCGGCGTCGAACACCCGGCCGGTGGCGAACAACAGCTTGGCGGTGCGCGGCCCGAGGGCGGCGACCACATAGGGGCTGATGGTGGCGGGCGTCAGGCCCAGCTTGACCTCGGAAAAGGCGAACTTGGCGTCGGCGGTGGCCAGGGCGTGATCGCAGGCGGCGACCAGGCCGGCCCCGCCGCCGAACGCCGGGCCCTCGACCAGGGCGACGGTCAGGGCCGGGATGTCGTGCAGGGCCTTGAGCATATGGGCCAGGTCGAGGGCGTCCTCGCGGTTGTCGTCCTCGCTCCAGTCGGCGGCCGAAGCCATCCAGTCCAGGTCGGCGCCGGCGCTGAACGCGCCGCCCACGCCGCGCAGGAACACCACCCGCACGCCCTCGGCCCCATGCAGGGTCTCGAAGGTCTCGTGCAGGGCGCGGATGGTCGCCGAGTCGAAGGCGTTCTTCTTGTCCGGGCGGTTGATCCAGACGGTGACCGCGCCCTCGGGCGTCGAGTCCATGTGCGCCAGCGGGCTCATGGCGTCGGTGTCGAGCACCTCGACCAACGGGTCGGCGATGCCCAGCATCGGATCCTCGCTGGGATCGACCGGATGCAGGGGCTCTTGGGTCGGATCAGTCATGGGAACTCCTGCGGATCACATCCGGAACACGCCGAACGTCGTCTCGGGGATCGGCGCGTTCAGACTAGCCGATATCGCCAGGCCGAGGACATCCCGGGTTTGCACGGGGTCGATGATCCCGTCGTCCCAAAGCCGGGCGGTGGCGTGATAGGGGTCGCCCTCGGCCTCGTAGCGGTCGCGGATCGGGGCCTTGAAGGCGTCCTCGTCCTCGGCGGCCCAGGTCTCGCCCTTGGCCTCCAGGGCGTCGCGCTTGATGGTCGACAGCACGCTGGCGGCCTGTTCGCCACCCATCACCGAAATTCGGCTGTTGGGCCAGGTGAACAGGAAGCGGGGGCTGTAGGCGCGACCGCACATGCCGTAATTGCCGGCCCCGAAGCTGCCGCCGATCAGCACGGTGAACTTGGGCACTTCGGCCGAAGCGACGGCGGTGACCAGCTTGGCCCCGTCCTTGGCGATGCCGCCGGCCTCGTACTTGCCGCCGACCATGAAGCCCGAGATGTTCTGCAGGAACACCAGCGGGATCTTGCGCTTGCAGGCCAGCTCGATGAAGTGCGCGCCCTTGACGGCGCTCTCGCTGAACAGCACGCCGTTATTGGCCAGGATCGCCACCGGGAAGCCCCAGATGCGGGCGAAGCCGCAGACCAGGGTCGTGCCGTACAGGGCCTTGAACTCGTCGAACTCGCTGCCGTCGACCAGGCGGGCGATGACCTCGCGCACGTCGTAGGGCGCACGCACGTCGGTGGGGACGATACCGTACAGATCCTGGGGATCGTGCAGCGGCGGCCTGGCCTCGCGCACCTCGGTCTCGACCCGCTTGACGGTGTTGAGATTGGCGACGATCGAGCGGACGATCTCCAGCGCGTGCGCGTCGTCATTGGCCACGTAGTCGACCACGCCCGAGCG